>DAINPM010000028.1:11753-24669 GCA_036743455.1 Bacteroidales bacterium
AGAGTTCATATCCGTGTAATACATATTGTAAAAATATAATAAATAGTGCCTACATGACTTTATTTTTTATAATTTAAATAATTGGGAAAAATATATGCCCGATAGAAGATTACTGTCATTCATGTTAATCAATATACTGGTCCGGAAAATAAACAAACGTGTCAAAGAGCATTATTGAATATATTGATTGCCAGAAATGTCTGGTTTAACAATAAAGATTATAAATAAGAAAATAGTATTTTGATAATGTAAATATAATTACTTACTTTGCACCTGAATTTTAATAAATAATCAAATGAACAAAGGAACAGTAAAATTTTTTAATGTATCAAAAGGATTTGGATTCATTAAAGACTCAGAATCAGAAAATGAATATTTCGTTCATGTTTCCGGTCTGATTGACAAAATCAAAGAAAACGATGAAGTTACTTTTGAACTTGCTGATGGTAAAAAAGGGATTAATGCAGTAAATGTAAAACTAGCTTAATTTACTATATTACAGAACAAAAGGCCACCTTCCCCGGGTGGCCTTTTGTTTTTTAACTGCTTTTAGAGGCTTTTTTAGCCTTTTTCTCAGCACGTTTTTCTTTTAAAGTCTTTGTTGCTTTTTTCTTTACTTTCGTTTGTTCTTTTGCTTTTTCGTGTGACATGACTCCCATGGTTTTAGTTTAACAAAAGATTATTTTCAAATGTATAAAAACATTGGGTCTGTAAAAAATTTTTTGTACCCCAATTATTCATTAACCTTAATATATTATAAAATCAAAAATATATCTTATTTATTTTAAGGATAATAGTAAAGAGGAAGGCATTTCCCCCAAATGACATATAATAACATTTAAAGGGTTTTTAATTATATTTATTAATTATTTTATATTTTTTTAAAGTATATTATAAGTTTTTATATATATTTGCAACAGATTTTTAAATCATGATAAAGAAAAAAACAAACAGGCACAAAGGTTGCAGCAAGAAGGTTAGCTGTATTGAATGAGGATGGTAATCCATTAATTAATCAAGGATCAGGAAAGACCGTTCTCATAAAAAAGAGAACGGTCTTTAAGGTTATAAAAAGAAAAGCGAATGAAAACTGAAGAATTATCAGGAAGAGGGTTATACAGGAATGAATTTGAGCACGACAGTTGTGGAATTGGTTTCGTAGCACATATAAAAGGAAAGAAATCTCACTCTATAATAAGACAGGGACTGGATATTCTTAATAATATGACTCACAGGGGAGCTGAAGGTGCCGACAGCAAAACAGGTGATGGTGCTGGTATTTTGATACAGATACCCAGGGATTTCTATTTAATACAGGGCTTTGCTTTACCTCCTGAAGGGCAGTTTGGCACCGGATTATTGTTTCTGCCGAAAGACAAGAATGATGCTTCGAAATGTACTGACATCCTTCTTAACATTATAAGCGAAGAAGGAGTAGACTTAATTGGTTTCAGGGATGTTCCTTGCGACAACAGTGTTATTGGAGATATATCACGCGCATCAGAACCATATATCAGACAGATATTACTGGGAGCAGACATTCCGCAGGATCAACTTGAAAGGAGATTGTATGTAATACGAAAAAGGACGGAAAGGGCTATCCGTGAATCTGACATTGAACAACGCGATTTGTTTTATATTCCGAGTCTTTCAACCAGGGTGCTGATTTATAAAGGTATGCTTACTTCCGAACAATTAGGTGAATATTTCGGAGACCTGACTGATGAAAGGATGCATAGTGCAATAGCACTGGTCCATTCCCGGTTCAGCACAAATACTTTCCCCAGCTGGGATCTGGCACAACCGTTCAGGATGCTGGGACATAACGGAGAAATAAATACCATTAAAGGGAACAGGATGTGGATGGAAGCACGTGAATCCCTGCTCAAATCAGATAAATTGGGAGATCTTTCGAAAATCTACCCGGTTATAGAGCCGGGAAAAAGCGACTCAGCATCTCTTGATAATGTACTTGAATTCCTGGTAATGAGTGGAAAATCTCTTCCTTATGCCATGTCAATACTTATTCCTGAGTCATTTAATGAAAAGAACCCTATTTCAAATGAATTGAGAGCTTTCTACCAGTATCATTCCACCTTTATGGAACCATGGGACGGGCCTGCTTCTCTTATCTTTTCTGATGGCAGGTATATAGGTGGCATGCTCGATCGTAACGGACTTAGGCCCTCAAGATACCTTATCACTACAAGTGATCTCATTGTAATGGGTTCAGAAACGGGAGTACAGACATTTGCCCCCGGCGAAATTATCAGAAAAGGACGTCTCAAACCTGGCAAAATGTTACTTGTAGATACAGAAGCAGGGAAAATATACCAGGATGATGAGCTAAAGGCAGCTGTTGCAAATGAATACCCTTATGAAGACTGGATAAAAGAAAACATGGTAACTCTTGATAAGATTGAAGCCGGGCATATTGTTCCTCCCAATATTGGTCCGGAGTATGACAAATATCTTGCTTCTTTCAATTACTCCGCTGAAGACATCGGAAGGATAATCAAAGAGATGGCCTCCACCGGCAAAGAGCCAACAGGATCGATGGGTAACGATACTCCTCTTGCTGTTCTTTCGCACCGGCCATACCGCTTGTTTGATTATTTCAAACAGTTATTTGCCCAGGTCACCAATCCTCCCATTGACCCCATCAGAGAAGAGCTTGTAATGACTCTTTCAGGTTATCTTGGTTCACTACAGCAAAACCTTCTTGACGAATCTCCTGACAAAGTAAAAATGGTGAGGTTTAAAAATCCCGTTATCACTAATACATATTTCGATATAGTAAAAAACCTTCGTTATAAAGGTTTTTCATCAAGCACTCTCACAATGCATTTTGAGGCTTCAGGAGGGGCTGATGCACTTGAAAGAGCTCTTGAACAGTTATGCCAGGATGCAGAAAAAGCTGTTGATGAAGGGAAAAACTATATTGTTCTCTCCGACCGTGGCATAAGTGACGAACGGGCCCCCATCCCTTCATTACTGGCTGTATCAGCAGTGCACCATCACCTTATTGCAAAACGTAAAAGGATGCAGATTGACCTGGTAGTAGAAAGCGCAGAACCCCGACAGGTAATGCATTTTGCATTACTTTTCGGATACGGTGCCAGCATAATAAATCCTTACATGAGCTTTGCTATCATTGATAAGCTGGTGAAAGAAAAAGCTATTCAGCTCGATTACGGCAGAGCTGAAGAAAATTATATCAATTCGATCAACAAGGGTTTGCTGAAGATAATATCCAAAATGGGAATCAGCACTCTTAGAAGCTACAGATCATCACAGATATTTGAGGCTGTAGGTATTCATCCGGATGTCACAGACAGGTATTTTACAGGTACGATTAGCCGTATCGGAGGAATAGGACTGTCAGAAATTGCTGAAGAGGCTCTTATTCCTCACAGACGGGCATACAACAATGAACCATTCAGTGACAATCTTACTGAAGGTGTCTATTCTTACAGAAAGCACGGCGAGCATCACGCCTGGAATCCCGACACTATTGCGCTTCTTCAATGGAGTACCAGCAACGGTGATCGAAATAAATTCAAAGAATATTGTAATAAAGTCAATAAAGACACAGCTTCACCTGGTTTTATCAGAGGTTTATTGAAGATAAAAAACAATCCCATCCCCCTGGCAGAAGTTGAACCTGCTGAAAATATAATGAAAAGGTTTGTTACGGGGGCAATGTCATACGGTTCCATAAGCAAGGAAGCACATGAAACAATTGCCATTGTAATGAACCGTATCGGTGGCAGGAGTAATTCTGGTGAAGGAGGAGAAGATCCCGAAAGGTTCAAACCTGATGAGAATGGTTTTTTCAGGAGGAGTGCCATCAAACAGGTCGCTTCCGGACGTTTTGGAGTAACCACTGAGTACCTTGTAAATGCTGATGAGATACAAATAAAAATTGCACAGGGAGCAAAACCGGGTGAAGGAGGACAGTTACCGGGCCACAAGGTCGATACAATAATAGCCAGAACAAGGTATTCTATTCCCGGAATAACTCTTATTTCTCCTCCCCCCCATCATGATATTTATTCAATAGAAGATCTTGCTCAGCTGATCTTTGACCTGAAGAATGTCAACCCTGCTGCAAGGGTAAGTGTAAAACTTGTATCAGAAAGTGGAGTGGGAACAATAGCAGCAGGTGTAACAAAAGCCGGAGCAGATCTTATTACTATAAGCGGATTCGAGGGAGGTACAGGTGCCAGTCCTGCTTCTTCCATCAAACATGCCGGCTTACCTCTTGAACTGGGACTTGTTGAGACACAACAGACACTTGTACTGAACGACCTCCGCCGTAAAGTAAGACTACAGGCTGACGGACAACTTAAAACAGGAAGAGACATTGTCATGGCTGCCCTTATGGGTGCCGAAGAATATGGATTCGCTACAAGTACCCTTGTTGTTCTGGGCTGTGTTATGATGCGTAAGTGCCATCTGAATACCTGCCCTGTGGGAATTGCAACACAGAACGCCGAACTCAGAAAACGATTCCGGGGGAAAGCTGAATATCTCATGAATTTCTTTCGTTTTCTTGCAGAAGACGTAAGAGAACACCTTGCTGAGCTTGGTTTCAGAAAACTTGATGATATAATAGGACATCTGGAACTTCTTGAAAGAAATAACGAAGTAAACAACTGGAAAACGGAAAAACTCGACCTCTCAGGTCTTATTACAACCCCATCTCAGACAATGCACAATGCAATGCATTGTATTGACAAACAAGAAGATAAGCTCAAGAATGTGCTGGACCTCCGGCTTATAGAAGAAGCACACAAAGCTATACATGAAAAAGAGCCCGTTAAAATAAGCAAAGCTGTAAGAAACACTGACAGGACAACCGGGGCAATGCTTTCCGGCAGAATTGTATCCCTGCATGGCTCTTCCGGGTTACCGGACGGAACTATCAGATGCAGATTCACCGGATCGGCAGGCCAGAGTTTCGGAGCTTTTTTATGTCCCGGTGTTGAAATGATTCTTGAAGGTGACGCAAACGATTATCTTGGCAAAGGGCTGTCAGGAGGGAGAATTATTGTAGTACCACCTCAAGGATCAACCTTCGAATCTGATAAGAATATAATAATCGGTAATACTGTTTTATACGGTGCCACAACCGGAGAAATATATATCTCAGGTGTTGCCGGGGAAAGGTTTTGTGTCCGCAATAGCGGAGCCACTGCTGTTGTTGAAGGAGTAGGGAATCACTGTTGTGAATATATGACCGGGGGAAAAGTTCTGGTTCTTGGTAAAACGGGTAGCAATTTTGCAGCCGGCATGAGCGGAGGTGTGGCATTTGTTCTTAATGAGGCCGGAAATTTCGACTATTACTGTAATATGGGGATGGTAGAATTATCTCTTGTAGAAGATCTTAATGACATAAACGACCTGAAAGATCTTCTTAACCGTCATTTTAATTATACTGGCAGTAAAAAAGCAAAAATGATCCTGGATAATTTTGAAAAATATCTTCCAATGTTTATTAAGGTAATCCCCTATGATTATAAGAAAGTTTTGCAGGAACAAAAACTTGAAGAATTAAAACAAAAAATAGCAGGTGTTGAACTTGATGTTGAGTACAATGCCGGCAGATAAACAGTTTTTTATAATATTAATAGTCTGATATAACATGGGCGACATTAACGGATTTTTAAAGATAAAAAGGAAGGAAGCAGGGAACAGACCCATTCACGAAAGGGTACATGATTTCAGTGAAGTTGAACAGGTACTAAACAGTGAAGACAGGATGCTGCAGGCATCCCGATGCATGGATTGTGGTATACCCTTCTGTCACTGGGCTTGTCCTGTTGATAATCTCATCCCTGAATGGAATGATCTTTTGTACAAAGGAGAATGGAAAGCAGCTTACGAAAGGCTTCAGAGCACAAATAACTTTCCGGAATTTACCGGAAGGATATGCCCTGCCATCTGTGAACATGCATGTGTGCTTAATCTTAATCAGGAACCTGTCACTATCCGTGAAAATGAAGTAGCTATAATAGAAAGAGCTTTCTCCGAAGGATATGTCAAACCAGCGCCTCCACGAATACGCACTGGAAAAAAGGTGGCAGTCATAGGAAGCGGCCCTGCAGGGATGGCTGCTGCAGATATGCTCAACAAAGCCGGACATAAAGTTATCATTTTTGAAAAAGACAAAAAAGCAGGAGGATTACTCAGGTTTGGTATCCCCGACTTTAAACTTAACAAATCAACTATCGACAGGAGACTTAACCTGATGATAAGTGAGGGCATTGAAGTCTATACTGATACAAAAGCAGGTGAAGATATTTCCGCAGATGAAATGATAAAAGGATTCGATGCAATATGTATAGCTATTGGTGCAGGACAGGCCCGCACACTACCTGTGGAGGGAAGTGAGTTCAGTGGTATCTATCCTGCTATGGATTTTCTCACCCGACAGAATAAAATCAATGCAGGATTATCTTCAAAAGATAATTTTTTGAGTGCAGAAGGGAAAAAGGTACTGGTAATAGGAGGCGGAGATACAGGATCTGACTGTGTAGGCACAGCTCTTCGTCAAAAAGCAGTCTCCGTGACTCAAATCGAAATTATGCCAAAACCTCCTCTCCAGAGAAGCTCAGAAAACCCATGGCCATATTATGCAAGAATACTTAAAACCTCTACCTCACACGAAGAAGGTTGTCATCGCCTATGGAGTCTCTCAACAGTCAGGTTCGTAGGTGATGGGAAAATCACAAGAGGAGCTGAAGTTGAAGATGTGATATGGGAAAATATCAATGGCAAATACCTAATGAAACCTGTATCCGGCACACGAAGAGTCATTGAAGCCGACATGGTATTACTCGCCCTCGGATTTGTTCATCCGGTACTGGAAGGATTGATCAGTGAAATGGGACTTGAGCTTGACAACAGAAAAAATATTAAAGTAAACAATGCCTTTTCAACAAATATACCGAAAGTATTTGCTGCAGGTGATTCAGTTAGCGGGGCAAGCCTTGTGGTCAATGCTATTGCATCAGGCAGAAAAGCTGCAAGGGAAATAGATAAATACCTGAGATCAACCTGATATATAAACGCAGCTGTTAATATTTTCCGATTTCAATCAGCCTGCTGAGGTAAAATCAGACATGCAGCCTCTGACATAGACTCTGTGCTCTGTGCTCTGTGCCCTGTGCCCTTCCGCGATAGCGGAACCTACCCTTCGCTCCGAAGTGCCCTTTTATTGAAGTCAATTTATAAGACTATCCGGTCCTGACCTTTCATAAAGCAGAGTGTTAAAAACTCTAAAATCACATCCTATAATTAGCATATCTGTTATTTTAAATTATCTTTAAGGGTAATTATCGGTAATTAAATTTTCTTTGCAATAAATGAACCTTACTGATTTATTCAGTAAATTTAGATTATACACAATTTATAATTTGATATTATAGTTTGTTTATAGTAATAACAAAAAAGACTCACATCTGTAATTATTTGGATAATGAGTGAAATAAACAAGAATAAAAAGAATCAACTCTCTGATCTGGAGCGCTATGTAAGAGGTGAAATGTCGGCAAGGGAAGAAAATGCATTTGTTAAAAGGATGCAATCAGACTCTTTTGTGGAAGATAGGGAGAAAAACAATACTGAATATTCGGCAAACAAAACAGACAAGGGCTATTCTTCAAGATCACGAAGCGATAATGATGAAGATGATACGGAGAAAAAATCACTTTATATCCGTTTAGCAATGGGAGCCGGACTCTTACTGCTTATCTCTGCCCTGATTATTGTTCTTATAAAAACCGGGTTATTCGACAGAATAGGCAGGCCCAGGGCAACCAATTCCTATGTCACTGTAGCAGTCCCTGAACTGCCTGATGTAACCACTGATGAAAATAATACTGTTAGTGAATCAATAACAGAGAATAATAATACCCCGGCACTGATCCCTGAGGATGTGGAACCATCAAATCCTCCCATTCAGGATGATAACCTGGCGGAAATGGAAGAAAGCGTTGAAATGAATGAAAGGTATGAAACTGATGAACAGGCTGACATGGATGGACAAAGTGAAACGGACACCCCGGGAATAACAGATGGATCATCTGAATCAGCAGATCCGGCGTTTTCTGATACACTCACTACTGAAGGAGAATTATTATCCGATGATAATGCCGAGGCTCTTCCTCCTGTTACCCGTTCTGCCCAACCATCTGGGGGACAGGAAAACTTTACTCAGTATATAAAGGACAACATGATAAGACCTGCAGATACTGATTTACTGGATAATGCAGTTGTGGTTATCAGCTTTAAAGTATTGAGTACAGGCGCAATAGACAGCCTGCAAGTCATCAGTAGTCCTGGTAATGAATTCTCCGAAGAAGCCATGAGGCTAATAAGGGAAGGTCCCTCATGGACACCCCCAGAGGTTAACGGTGAAAAAACGGATGAAGATATTAGTCTCAGAATTGTCTTCAAATAACCTCGTCAGGCTGATTCTGACATAATTAATTACCCGATTGTTTAATGAGACTATTTTAATAAATGACTAAAAAGACATATTTTCTCTGCATACTGTTTTTTTCTATATTCATCAACAACACTCCGGTCAATGCCCTGAACAATAATTCCTCCCTCTTCCAGGCAAACACAAGATTAAGTTTTTATTCCCACGAAAAAGAAGGTGAATTATTATTACATGTACCCCGTGGTTTTGAATACAGGACATTGTCAGTTATCTTAAAAGTTAAGAGCGATACCATTGGCACATGGCAGGGTATCCCCCGTCAAAACCTTATCAGAATCCCTTTCATTATCGACCTGCAACCTGCCTTTTATACTATTCATACTCATATCACAGCTCCCGGGAATGATCAATATCTGTCAGAATGTGAATTGAATATTCTTAAATATAAACCCAATGAAGTAAAGGCTGACCGTTTAACGGGAGGACTGATAGTTAACCGGAAACCTTTTATCCCTTTCGGTTTCTATTGCTACTCGCCTGTTGATCCTTTTCTGCCGGAAGAAGAAGTCGTCAAAGGTTTTAATACTATTTCTCCATACCAGAAGATCCTTCCGGAAACTTTTCATGAAAGGAAAGCATATATGGATCGTTGTGCAGAACTGGGCATGAAAGTGCACTACAACATTCTTTCTGTATCAGGAGGCGGAGGAGTTAATTCTGTTATTGAAGGACTGACTGTGGAAGAAAAAAAAGAACTACTTGAATTTGAGATCAAGAGTTTCAGAGATCACCCTGCCCTTCTGGCCTGGTATATTGCAGACGAACCTAATGGTTACGGGATCCCTCCTGATTCTCTGGAAAAAATATACACTACAATAAAAGAAATTGACCCCTGGCATCCTGTTTCAATGGTTTTCATGGCTCCGTTTCTGTCATCACGCAACTATATTAACGCACTTGATATAGTCATGGCGGACCCCTACCCTGTACCTGACATGCCAATATCCCTTATTGGCAATACTGCAGCTTCTCTTTCCCGGGAATTTTATGGTAAGCGACCTCTATGGATGGTTCCACAGGCCTTTGGTGGCGGAGAGTTATGGAAAAGAGAACCCACTCTTCAGGAACTTAGGTCAATGACCTACCAGGCAATTATCAATGGAGCAAGAGGTATTCAGTACTTCGTCAGACAGGGTCTTAACATTTTCCCAAAATCAACTGCTGTCTGGAATGAATGTGGGAGAATGGCTGTTGAAATTACAGAAATAAGTCCATGGCTTCTTTCTGACGAAAATACAATACCTGTCCGGTCAGCTTCATCTAATATTGCTGTAACATCTGCATTACATAAGGGACAACTACTGGTACTGGCAGTAAACAAAACCAACAAACCGGTTAAGGCAGGGATCAGTTTGGGATCTGCAATATCAGGAAGGGCAAGAGTAATATTTGAAAACCGCAGCTTACCTGTTAGTTCCGGTTATTTATCCGATGATATCTCAGCTTACGGTTCCCAGGCATATATGATCACCATAAAACTTCCAAAAGATACAGTAAAACGCTGGAAAAACAATTTGTTCATTGATCCTGGTTTCGAAGATATATCCGGTCCCGGAGTACCTTCTGCCTGTTATGCATGGAACAACGGCGATAAAGGTGCCACTTATTTCTCCGATACCAGAGAAAATTTCGAAGGCAATCACTCAATTCGACTGGTCACACCCAAAGAAAACAAATCTATTCGCTTACGTTTTTTCCCTGTTCCTGTGATGGCTGGCAGGACATATATTATTTCGATCAGGGCAAAGAGTGATCCTGATAAGCCGGGTTATTTCGATATCTCACTCGGAGGTTACGGAAAAAAGAGATTTAAAACTACCGGGGAATGGAAAGAATATATTTCAACGGTCACCTTACCTTACAGCACTGAAGATTTCCCTCCAAAAGCCAATATAGTATTGGAAATGCCGTCCCCAGGGACAGGATGGTTTGACATGCTCCAGATCACTGAAGCAGTTGATATCAGGCAAAGCATGCACCCGGAACAGAAAAAACCATGGGAAGGTTTGTGGGATGGAAAGAATTATTAGCCATTTAAATAAATGGTATTAAACCAAATCCTTCTTGTTCACCTAAGCCAACGCGAAGGAGGATTAATTACTGGATTTGAATAAAATCTTTGTGTATATTTCTGCTTTAAAAGTTAATCGCATGAAAAAAACATGTCTTCTTTCCTTAATTACGGTAATCCTGTTTTCCTTTTCATGTTCAACAGATATGGAAAACAAAAACTACAAGGGTAACATCCCGCCTTTACTGCAGAATGCCTGTATTAAACTGCCTCTGGGTTCTGTCAGACCGGAAGGGTGGCTGAAGGATCAGTTAAGTGCACAGGCCAATGGTTTAACCGGTCATCTCGATGATTTCTGGCCTGATCTTGTTAATTCTGCATGGAGAGGCGGTCCGGGAGAATCATGGGAAAGAGGTCCTTATTATCTCGACGGGCTAGTTCCTCTGGCATATATACTTGATGATGAAAATTTAAAAGAAAAGGTAAGAGAATGGATAGAACCTATTCTTTCCTCTGCCACAGATTCGGGATGGTATGGTCCGGAGAAGAATACCGACCGCTGGCCTCTGGCAGTTGCAAATAAAGTCCTTATGCAGTATTATGAGGCTACTTCAGACAATCGTGCTCTGGAAGTAATAAAAAATTATTTCAGATATATTCATAATAGTCCTCCTGACTGGCCGGATAGTGAATGGCGTGGTGTAAGGGCTATGGAGAATGCTGTGACAGGATATTGGCTCTATCGTGAAACAAAAGAAGAATGGATCCTCGAAGCAATCGAATCAATACAAAAAAACAGTTTCGACTGGACATCCTACTATGAAATATTTCCATGGGACTCAACAGCTGCAGCAGAAAAAAGGATGCCTCTCGACTGGGATGAAACAGGTCTTACTGCTCATGTGGTAAATAATGCCATGGCTATTAAGTATCCGGGTCTCTGGTACCAGCAATCGAAAGATGAAAGATACAAACAGGCAGTTTTCTCAGGTATTGATAAATATGATCTGCATCATGGTCAAACAGGAGGAAGATTTTCCGGTGACGAACACCTTTCCGGCAAGAGTCCGGACAGGGGGACAGAACTTTGTGCAGTAGTGGAATATATGTTCTCTCTTGGTGAATTATATGCAATTTTTGGAGACAACTCTCTCGCAGACAAATTGGAGTCACTGGCATATAACGCTCTGCCCGGAACAATAACTGCTGATATGTGGGCTCATCAGTACGATCAACAATCAAACCAGGTTCTTGTGACAGCTGATGAAAGAGCATGGACATCCAATGGTGAATATTCAAATATTTATGGACTGATGCCCAATTTTGCCTGCTGCCTTGCCAACATGCATCAGGGATGGCCTAAATTCGTCACGAACCTATGGATGGCTACCAATGATAACGGATTAATAGCTGCCGCCTATGGCCCTTCAACAGTAAAAGCCAAAGTTGCCGGCGGAGTTGAAATAAGTATCCATGAAAAAACTGAATACCCTTTCAGAGGAGAAATAAAAATGACTATAAGCACTTCTGAAAGTGTAAGATTCCCTCTTTACCTGAGAATACCCGGATGGGCTAATGAGTCATCAGTTACTTATAAAGGAAAAACAATAAACCCTGAAGCAGGAGCAACAATAGGTCTTGATGAAAAATGGAAAGACGGAGATGAGATAACAATACATTTTCCAATGGACATCAGATTTGAAAGGAGATATAATAATTCAGTATCAGTACTAAGAGGTCCGCTATATTACTCTCTCAGAATAGATAAAGAATATAAAAACGTTAAGCTGGACTATGACAATTTTTCTTATATGGGTAGTATCGACTGGGAGATAAGACCACTGAGTCAATGGAATTACGGACTGGTCGTAGATAATTCCAATCCTTCCAGAGGCTTTGAAATCAATGAATATCCTATAACCCGGTATCCTTTTGCTGATAAAGGAGATATGATATGGTCAGCCGATTCAGGAAAATATTTTATCTGGGCCCAAAATGCCCCTGTGGTGATAGTATCAAGAGGGGTTGAAATACCAGAGTGGGAATTAAAAAACAATTCAGCGGATATACCTCCCCGACGTCCTGTATTCAATAATTACTATCCGGAAGTTATAGAACTTGTACCCTACGGAAGCGCAAAACTGAGAATAAGTGAATTTCCTGTCATAGAAGCCAGCCAGGTAATTGACGTTCTAAGATAAAGATCTTTTAACTTCTGTGAGGATCAAGGACTTTTTTTCATTTCTCCCGTTTTGTGCGGTTTTTAGGCCTCCAAAATGCCAACCAATTGATTTATAAATAAAAGGGTGATTTTTTCTTGTAAATATGGGTGTCTTTAGCACAAAACAGCATAGAAAGTTCTTCAGCCCGGAGGGCTGGACTTCCAATAGTAC
>DAINPM010000029.1:0-6668 GCA_036743455.1 Bacteroidales bacterium
AGAAGGGGGTCAGAAAAGGTACAGATATCGTAGCTGACGCGGAATCTCCGCGTCAAGAGAAAAAGCAGAGATTCCGCGTCAGGAGAAAAAGTTGAAAGAAGGTTGAAGAAGAAGGTTGAAGAAGTTGAAGAGGTTGAAGGAGTTGAAGAAGGGGGTCAGAAAAGGTACAGATATCGTAGCTGACGCGGAATCTCCGCGTCAGGAGAAGAAGCAGAGATTCCGCGTCAGGAGAAGAAGTTGAAGGGGTGATGATTCTGTTTTCAGATATTGGAGTGAGAGAACAGAAGGGGCGACAAAGCAGGACAGGAAATCACCAGGAATAATTTATTAAAAAGGCCGTCTCACTAATGATATGAGACGGCCTCTTAATATTAAAGATATATATCTTTACTTGGTACTACTGTAACCAAAGTTCTGGACCATACTGGAGTTGGCATTAAGTTCAACTCTTGGTATAGGGAATGCATATTTATAGCTTCCGTATAACGGTCCGTCATGTGTCTGCTGAAGAGGACTGACAAGAGGTATGTCGCTTTGTGTCCGTGCCAGATCGTCGAATCTGAAACCTTCGAAAGCTAACTCTTTTCTTCTTTCAAGCATAATATTATCCTTTGTTGCTTCAGTATAGAGTGTTGCATTTCTGTTTTCCGGAATCTTGTTAAGCCATACCAGAGCATCAGGATCAGTATTATCGATCTCATAGAGTGCCTCTGCATACAGAAGAACAACCTCTTCATATCTGATAAGGAAAATGTCATCGGAATAATCAATAGACGGATATTTGCCCATGTTTCTGATTTTTGTACCTTCCATCCCTATCATTCCAAGAGTATCTCCTCTTACATCACCCTGTTCAAAGAGATCGCTAAGGTCGGCAAGCACTTCAATATCTCCGTAATTATCACCACGGTAGATATACTGAAGGCCATTGATGTTCTGATTGTCAATATTGCTGAAAGCCAGTTCAAATATTGAATTTACAGGGTTATCATCTTCCCAAATTCCAACATATTTATCCTTTGTAATTATATCAAACACCTCTGATTCTATTACAGCCTCGCATGCAGTAACCACTGCAGGCCAGTCACCAAAATAAGCTGCTACTCTTGCCTGAAGAGCATTCACCGCCCAGGTAGTAATGTACTGTTTTTTAGGATTATTCAAATTTACAGGATCACTATAATTAAGTTCCTCAGACATAAGATCCAGAGCATCAGAGAAATCTGTTTCAATAGCTGTTCTCACCTGAGCAACTGTGTTTCTGGCAGGCAGCAGGTTATCACTTTTAAATTCCGTAACATAAGGAATGCCAAGTGTTTGGTCCCCGCCTGTAACATGCTGTTGGCCAAAAAGCTTCAGAAGATCAAAGTGTGCCAGTGCTCTTACTGCCAGAGCTTGTCCTTTTATATGGTTTATCTCATCCTGATCTCCCTCTACTATACTGGCAGACTCAATGATGAGGTTTGCGGCAGAAATAACTGCATAAATCTGGGTCCATGTATCTGTTACATAAGCGTCGCTATTTCCCAAAGCCATGGCAGCTACTGTAACAAATCTCCCGGAGTTACCATTTGAGAAACAATTGTCGGATCTTACTTCATTGAAGATAATAAGATCACGGCCATAGTAAGTGGCTTGTGTCATCCTGTTATAAACTCCGTTCATCAATACATAAAGATCTTCAGAAGTATTTATTGATTCCTTAAGGATTTTCGACTGAGCCAGAGTAGGATCAAGGCTTTCTTTGCTGCATGAGAATGATATTCCCAATAATGCAACTGCTAATGTTATAATATATAATTTTCTCATGTCCTTAGAATTTTAAGTTTAAGCCAAACACTATTGATTTGACTGGTGGAGTGGTAAGTCGGGTATAACCGTCGGCTCTCACTTCAGGGTCATATTTAAGGTCTTTGTCTTTCACCCATGTCCACAGGTTAGTACCTCTGGCGAATATGGTGACGTCACTGAATCCTATCCTGTTCTCTATTGATGAAGGCAGTGAATAACCTATTACAATGTCTTTCAGCCTTATATAATCACCGTCGTACAGGAATCTTGTAGAAGGTCTGGAGGCATTGTAAGCAGTTCCACTGTACACCACTTTAGGGACATCAGTCACATCACCCTCTTCCTGCCATCTGTTCATCAGATCTTCGATTCCATTGTAATAGAGGAGAGTGTAAACACCTGTATGGTGAGTATAGAATGACCAGTCTTCAAACACCTTATGCCCGCCGGCAAAGAAGAAATTAGCATCGAGGAAGATACCTTTATAGTCTAAATGAGTTCCAAAACCTCCGGTGCGTGTAGGCAAAGCACTCCCGCCCTGGAAGGCCAGATTGACAGCCGGATCGTAATAATTATTTGTAACTTCTCCGTCGATCCCGTTCAGATACCACTGAGGTAATCCGTTGGCAGGATTGACACCTGCATAACCTCTGGTGTACCATGCATATATTGGCTGGCCGACAGCAGTTTTTCTCTGTCCTGAAGTAATTTCCAGGTCATTACCCATTGGGTCTTTAGCAAGTTCAAGAACCTCATTCTTAACTGTTGCTATGTTTAAGGAGATATTCCAGTTGAAGTCGGTTTTTCTGATAACAGCAACATTTAACATGGCTTCAACACCATTATTAACAACAACACCGAGATTTTGAGGAATAGATGAGAAACCGGAAGTCCTTGTTAAAGGAACATTCTGGAGAAGATCAAAGGTTTTCTTGTAGAAATAGGCAAAAGACCCTGTTATTCTGTCGGTAAGAAAACCGAAGTCAGTACCTATATCAAGTGTATGGTTCTTTTCCCATGTAAGTAAGGGGTTACCATACTGACTTGGATAACCGGCACCTTGTTCTGCATAGTCAGCACTATAAGTAAGAAGCTCCTGGAAATCATTCACTCCAATTCCGTTACTTCCACTCAGACCGTAAGACGCTCTGAGTCTTAAAATGCTAATTTCCGGGATATTCTTAATGAAGGCCTCTTCGTTTAAGTTCCAGGCAACACCAGCCGACCAGAAATTACCGAACCTGTGATCATCAGGGAATAATGATGAGCCCTCTCTTCTGAAAGTAAAGTCTGCAATATATTTACCCTGATAATTATAGTTTATCATTCCGAGGTAAGACAGGTTACTCCAGTCTGTAAACTCGGAATATGCATCACGGTTAGCACCTGCTGTAGCAATATTTGTCAGTCCGTCAGTGGGGAATCTTTCTCCTGATCCCCAGAGGTACCATGATTTATTTTTCTGATATTCCATCAGGGCCTTGAAGGCTATATTGTGATCACTAAGCCTCAGGGTATAATCAAGTGAATTCTGGAACACAGTGTTGAAGTTCCTGTCCTGAGATGCAAAAGCATAGCCATTTTCTCCAGCAGCATCACCATGAACCCTGTTCTGATACTGGGTGTAATTGACCAGGTTGTAGTCCATTGATACGAAAGTACGGAATTTAAGGTCTTTTAAAATATCCCATTCAAGGCTTGAACTTGTAATGGCACGTGTAAAATCGTTGGTATTAATATCGTTTTCAGCAAGGTAAACTGGATGGAACAAGCCATAAAGATTGAGGTTAGGAGAACCATCTTCATTATAAGCTTTGTACCATGGAGCCATAAAATATTTTGTAAGGTTAGGATTGGCAAAATATGCTGATTGTTCCAGATAAGCATTCTGGAATGTATTTGACACGTTGGTGTTTACATTAAATCTTACCTTATCAGAAAACTTACGTGAATAGTTTAAAGTACCAGTTATTCTTTTAAAATCAGACACTATTGTTGTAGCCTCTGTCTTATTGTAGCCGAGTGAAGCATAAAAAGAAGACACATTATCTCCACCTGTAGCTGACACGCTTACATTGGTAACAGGAGCATTCTTGTTAGTAACCACTCCGGGCCAGTCATATTCTTCACCGTCCCATGCAGCAAGGTCACCATAGTCAAGTCCGTTACCGATGGCAAAATCATAAGCTTCTGCTTCAGTGAAACCGTAGGCAGCACCGTAGGTATTATAAACTGATTCCAGGAACAACTCCTCTCTCTGTGCACCGGTAAGAGGTTTACGTCCTTCAACGGCGTTATTCTGGAAACCGGTTGATGCAGATACATCAAAAGTTGTTTTTCCCTGTTTTCCTCTTTTGGTTGTTATTACAATAACACCGTTGGAACCTCTTGCTCCGTATGCGGCGGTGGCAGAAGCATCCTTAAGGACAGTTATACTCTCGATATCGTTACTGTTAAGAGCTGACAGAGGGTTAAGAGAACTTGAAGCCTCTGTGTCTCCCGAGAGATTGTTATTTATTACAGGAGCACCATCGATGATGATCAAAGGATCGTTATCTCCGGTAATAGATCCTACACCCCTGATTCTTATATCCTGAACAGAACCGGGAGTACCTGAGGAAGATGAAATATTCACTCCGGCAACTTTCCCCTGCAGGGTTTGATCAACGGTAACAACAGGCACTGATCTCAGTTCATCACCTGAGAGCTGTACTGTGGATCCTGTCAACTCGTTCTTACCTCTGGTAGCATAACCAAGGACAACTACTTCGCCCATGGCAAGAACGTCGGATTCCAGGGCAACGTTAATTACGTTCCTGTTGGCAATATCGACCTCAAGTCTCTTCATACCAACATAGGAAAAGACAAGAGTTTCAGCACTGGTGGGAACATTCAGACTATAGCGCCCGCTTACATCGGTAAGAACACCAATGGTAGTTCCCTGTACAGTAACCGTCACTCCGGGTACTGCAAGGCCATCCTCAGCACTTGTGACAGTACCAGTAATCTGCACTGTCTGTCCAAAAGCGAGACTACCCGCAGCGAGCAACAGTGTAAAAAACAGTAAAAATCTTTTCATAAAATAAAGTTTAGGTTAATGATCATTTGAAGGGCAAATATATTCAAATATTTTTATTACAAAGACATATATACATATTCTAATCTATAAAGTAAAGACTTTTAATCCTTTCCCAATATTGACTCAATTAAATCCAGTATTTCCCCGGTTTCCTTTTCTGACATTTTTTCTATCTCTGCTGCTTTTTGAAGAATATTTTCCACCGAAGATTTTTCATCAAGTCCGGCTGCATTGATTTTTATATTAAGGAATGCTCCCTTAACGGAAGCCATTAGGGCCAGAGCCCCAACACCGGCATCAGTAACTGATGCCGGATTACCTTCCTTAACCATTTCTTTTATAACATCATAACCTTTCATGGCTGTCTCCATTATCATAAAAGGGACTTCTATGGCATATTTCACTGCTTCACTGATCATTTTCCGGCGAAAAACCTGTTCTTTTTCTGTGCTTTTGGGGAGTCTGCCGGCTTCAATTATCCGCCTGTAAGCTATAGAATCTTCATCAACAAGTTCCAATAAGCTGTTCTGTATTTGCTTACCCTTTTCAGCCCAGTCAGAAAATTCTTTCCACCGATGGTCCCACCCCCTCTTGTGTGATGATAAATTAGCGACCATGGTTCCCAGTCCCACTCCCAATGAAGCCATATACGCTGACACCGATCCTCCTCCCGGGACAGGCAGTTCTGAAGAGACGGTTTCCATAAACGACCTGAGTGAAAGATTGACAAGCTTATCGCTATCTTCTCCATCCATGATGGCATACTCTATTATTTTCTTATCAGGCTCAAAGGGGCATAAATCGTCCAGCCCCATTGATTTAACAGCTATTTTTAAAAGTTCTTTGTCGGGTACTCCGGATGATCTCTGTTGTTTATCCAGGAAATATCTGCCTGCCTCCAGAATTGCTTTCAAAGGGATCAGTCCAACAAGCTCTGATCCTGTCACCCTTACTCCACGGGCTTCAGCCTTCCTGCACACTTCGTCGAAAACAAGATGAACAGGTGTTACTGAAATATTTGTCAGATTCATTGATATCTGGGCGATACCATATTCTTTTAGGTACCATCCTATAGCTTTAACATTTTTAAGAGATCCTGGCACATTTACTTTTTCGCCGTTCTCATTGGTTATATTACGGCCTTTCTCCCTTACATCAAAAGCAATGGCATTAGCTCTACGCGTAGATGTGGTGTTCAGATTAACATTAAAAGCCACAAGGAAATCACGTGCACCGACGGCTGTAGCTCCTGCTTTCTCATTAAAGAGTGCCGGTCCGTAATCCGGTTGCCATTCAGGATCTGTTAGTTTTTTCTTCAGTCCCTCATATTCCCCTGCCCTGCAATTAGCCAGGTTCTTCCGTTTTTCTTCAAAAGCAGCATACTCGTAACAATAGACAGGTATATTCAGCTCTTTCCCTGTCCTCTCCGCAAACTGACGCGCATAACCAACTGCCTCATCCATAGTTATGCCGGAAACAGGGATAAAAGGACAAACATCAGTGGCTCCCATCCTGGGATGTGCGCCCTTATGTTTTCTCATATCAATCAATTCAGATGCTTTTTTCACTGCACGAAAGGCTGCCTCAACTACTGCCTCCGGATTCCCAACAAAAGTAACCACTGTCCTGTTGGTATCTCTTCCCGGATCAACATTCAAAAGTTTTACTCCTTCGACAGAACAAATTTCTTCTGTTATCCCGGAAATAACTTTCATGTTTCTTCCTTCACTGAAATTAGGGACACATTCCAATAATCTCTTTGTCATTCTTTCCGTTTTTTTTCTTTAGCCCTCGTATA
>DAINPM010000029.1:6768-17437 GCA_036743455.1 Bacteroidales bacterium
GTTGTCAATTACTGTAAAACAAAATTAATTAACCATTTGTTTACTCAAAGAAAGTGTTTTTATGATCTCCCCTTTCAGAATAACTGTTTCTATCAGGTCTGTCCCAAAAGCATAGGGGAGGAACTGATATGACGGTATTTCTTTTGTAATAAATAAATTAGCCACTTTCCCCCGGCAAACAGACCCGTGTGTACCGGATAATCCCATTGCACAGGCAGAATTTATTGTGACAGCATTAAGTGCTTCTTCAGGTAGCATTTTAAGTCTTATACAGCCGAGCGACATTAGCATTTTCATATTTCCTGAAGGAGATGAGCCGGGATTATAATCAGAAGCCATTGCCACAGGCAATCCTGCCTTTATCATCTTCCTGGCAGGAGGATCAGGCAAACCCAGGAAAAAAGCTGATCCGGGTAATAATGTTGGCACAGTGTCAGTACCCCGGAGGCATGCTATTTCAGCCTCCCCTGTACGTTCAAGGTGGTCAACTGACAGGGCTCCGTATTTAACACCAGTCTGAACTCCTCCGGAAAAAGCCAGTTCATTGGCATGAATCTTTGGCAATAACCCGTATTTCAGACCAGCCATAAGGATCCTTTCTGTATCTTCAACAGTAAAAAAGCCCTTATCACAGAACACATCAATATAATCAGCAAGGTTTTCAGAAGCAACCAGTGGTATCATCTCATTTATCACCATATCAACATATTGTTCTCTCCTGTTTTTGTATTCTGCAGGAAGGGCATGTGCTCCCAGAAAAGTAGAACGTATTTCAAGAGGAGATTCTTCCTTTATCCTGCGTATTACTCTGAGCATTTTAAGTTCATCTTCCGTATTGAGACCGTAGCCACTTTTTATTTCAACAGATCCTGTCCCAAGTTCAATAATTTCATTTATCCTCACCATCGACTGCCTGTATAAATCATCTTCTGATGTTTCATGAAGAAGTCTCGCCGAATTAAGTATACCTCCTCCTCTTGCTGCTATTTCCTCGTATGACAAACCCTTTATCCTGTCAGCAAACTCAGCTTCCCGGCTACCCGCATAAACAAGGTGGGTATGGGAGTCACAGAATGAAGGGAAAACAATCCGGCCGGAAGCATCAATGATTTTGATCCCTTTCTGTGAATATTTAAGTTCTTCAGGCAAATCTTCCATCTTTCCGAAATCCATTATCCTGCCTGATCCTGTCAAAAGATAGGCATCAGATATTAACGGAACAACCGACATATCCTTTCCGCTCACAAACCGACGGGCTGTTTCTTCAACCTGAACAAGTTGTTTAATATTCCGGATAAGCAACCGCATATTATATTTTACAGTAATATATTGTCTAAGTTAGCAATTATTGAAAAAAAAGTTTATGATTTTTATTTTTCTTTATCTTTAGCTGGCTAATTATTTTTCCCGGGGATGAGATTAAAAATTCTGAAAAAAGAGATTGTCATGCTTTACGGGAAGAGATATGCAAGCAGTAAAAACAAATATTTCAGATATATGAAAAACAGCCTGTCAGTTTTGTTACTAATAGCAATTACTCTTTCTCCTCTGTCCGGACAGGAGAAAGAGAAGAAAGAAAAAGTCGGATGAAAATTTGGCGGCGCACTGCCTGCAATCACATACGATTCCAATCTGGGTTTTCAGTATGGAGCTCTTGTAGAGTTTTTTAATTACGGGAAACCAAGTGTATATCCCGATTTTCTTGAACACACTTATACCGAAATATCACGGTTTACAAAGGGAAGCGGGATATACCGCATGATGTATGAGTCATTTCGTATCATACCGGGTGTGCATTGGGTAAGTGATCTGAGTTATCTGCCTGATGAGGCAACGGATTTTTACGGCTTTAACGGTTATGAATCTGTTTTCAATTCCGAATGGGCGACCTACGATAAGAAAACAGGACCTGAATATCCTTACAGATCAACTATGTTCTACCGTTTCAGGAGGAATCAGTTCAGGTTTAAAAACGATTTTGAAGGCAAACTGGCAGGTGAACATATCAAATGGAGTGCAGGCTTTGCTTTTCAGAATTTTGATGTAGGATCTGTAAATATTGAAAAGCTTAACAAGGGCAGAGAATATCCATTGCCCGCCGTCAGTGACTCATTGGGGCTTTTTGAGCTCTACAGGCTCAATGGACTGATATCGGATAATGAAGCAGACGGAGGATGGGTCAATTCACTTAAGTTTGGTGTTGTTTGGGATAACAGGGATAACAGGCCTAATCCCATGAAAGGGGTATGGACTGAACTGGGCTTTGAATTTGCTCCGGGTTTCCTGGGTAACGACTGGTCTTTTTCGCGCTTTTATCTTACACACCGGCAATATTTTACACTAATAGAAAAGGATCTTTCATTTGTGTATCGTCTTGGTTATCAAACTACTCTTTCAGGCGACGTGCCGTTTTTCTACAGGTCTCAGGTTATTACTTCCCTGCTCACTGGAGCTACCAATGAAGGGCTGGGAGGATCAAGCACATTACGTGGTGTCCTGAGGAACAGGGTTATTGGTGACGGATTTGCCTATGGTAATTTTGAATTACGCTGGAAACCATTTCATTTTACTTTGTTCAACCAGGAAAGTTATATAGGTATCAACCTTTTCTATGATACTGGTATCGTTACCCGCAAGATCAAGCTTCCTGAAAATTTTGAAGCCCAATTTGATCAGGGGCCGTATAATGAAGACTCTTTCGCAGATTATTTTAATCCGGGAGAAGAAAAACTGCATCACAGTTACGGTATCAGTATAATGCCAGTCTAGGGTCAGAATTTCGTTATAGCTGTTGATATAGGGAAAGCCGTCAATATTCAGGATTCTGATAAATTGGGATTCTCCATTAATCTTAACTATTTATTCTGATAACTGTCAGAATCCTTTCATAAAATATCCCAGGGCTACACCAAGGTAATTCCCTACAACATAACCTATGATGCCTACTGTTATCCCGGTAATGATTACCTCCTTATTTTTAAGGGCTACAGCAACTACCGGTACAAAAGGGGGTGAAAAAACGAAAGCGGTGGTGGTAATAAGATAATTATCGGCATCGACCCTGAATATCAGTGATAATATAAGATGTAGAAAGAGAGAGCCGAAATAACACCAGGAGACAAATAGAAGCAGGTTAATCATCCCAAGGCTGAAGATTGAACTCAGATCGGCCATTGAAGCGACAAGAAGGGAAAAAATAAGTACAAAATACATACCAAGCTGGAAGGTTTTGTCTATCTTATTCACCCAGGTAAAAAGTGATGCTATTATAGAAAAAGTGGTTATTGAAATGATGACGACAGGGTCAAGAATTTTACCGAAAACAAGGATGCTTAAACCGACTGACAGTCCAAGAATAACCAAAGCCAGTCCTAAAGCCGTAAGCAGCCTGGGCAACACTCCTTTTTTGAACATACCTGAATAATCCTCGAAGCTGTCGGCTTCCTTGTAATTGTCTACTGCATGATCATCTTTCCCTTCAATCTTCTTAAAAGGTCTCATAATAGCTCTGAAGACCCGTGGCCCTGCAGTAATAAAAAATAATATTGTAGCAGCACCAACGAGCATATCATAGGTATTTGCCATGATAAAAGTATTTGGCTCCACATCCATAGCCATTTTTAGTGACACTATATTAGGAGTACCACCTGTATAAACACCCACCAGCATACCGCCCACTCTCCAGGCTTCAGGAACACTATCCCTGAAAATAAGATATCCTGTAAAAATCACAATAATAATAGAGATCAGGGCAAGCAACATGGAAATAAAACCTTCTTTTGCATATCTGAGCCATCTTTTAATGTTCAGGGAAAATAACAGAAGGGGAAAAGCCAGGACCCCGATGGCCTGGAGTGTATCCTGTGTTGTAGCTATGTTGTTTACCACTAGATCATCTCCGGTAATCCTTCCTGAAGTAAACAGCGCATGGGCCTCCTCCTGAGGCAGGTAAGTCTCTCCCTGTAATGCTTCTCTGTACTCTCTGCTCCCATCAGGGATTATTCCTGTTGTGCTTAAAACAAGACCAAACCCATAGGCAAGTACTATCGATCCCAGTTTTTTGAAAAAGGACCATCGTTTACATAAATAAATAATTACAAGAGGGAATGTAAAATAGAAAATTACAAGAATAATTACTTTAACCATACTACCCTTATTTTACCTGTACCAAATATAAAAAAAGGGATTGAGCCGGATAGTAAGACAGGTTAAAATAGGTATTTATACTTAATTACTTTTTGATGGAAGAATCAGGCTGACGGGGTTTTCAGCAGTTCTCTGGCATTCTTTAAAGCTGTTTCAGTTATCTGACTTCCACTAAGAAGCCGTGCAATTTCAATAATTCTCTCCTGTGGAGAAAGCAGTTTTATTTTTGTAACTGCAGAATTGTTTTCTTCATCCTTATAAACATGATAATGCCTTGAACCTCTTGATGCCACCTGCGGCAGATGGGTTATATTAAGGACTTGCATATAGTCGCCCATCCCTGCAAGTATCTGTCCTACTCTTGCTGCTATCTCTCCCGACACTCCCGAATCAATCTCGTCAAAAATAATTGTAGGCAGATTATTTTTTCTCGTCAGCAGGGATTTAAGGCTAAGCATAACTCTTGATAATTCTCCTCCTGAAGCGATCTTTGCAATATTTTCCGGTTCTGTTTGTTTATTTGCTGAAAAAAGGAAATCGGCATGATCGATACCCGACATTGTAAAATCCTTCAAACGTGAAAGGCTTATTTTGAATTTTGCGTCAGGCATCCCTAGTTGTTTCAGAATATCTGTTATTTTTTTCTCAACATCTCCAAGTATATTATTCCTTTTTTCAGATATTTCTTCGCTAAAACTATTCAGTAACCTGGTTTCATTATCAACTAGTAACTGCAGTTCTTTCAGTCTTTCATCATTTGTTTCGATGGACACAACTTTTTCTCTTATTTTTTCTCTTTCGTTCAGTAATTCATTAAGGTCATTCAGCCGGTGTTTTAGAAGCAGGGAATAAATAAGGTCCATGCGTTCATTTATCTCTGCCAGTCTGTTTGGATCAGCTTCAATAAGAGCAGCCATTTTTTCGAGTTCATTAGCCAGATCATTAAGTTCAATCCAGGCTGAATCTGCCCGTTGCAGTAATCCTTCTCCTTCCGGAATGAATTCCATGATTTTGGAAAGATTGGTTTTAACCTCTCTTAACATAACGAGAATAGAATTACCGTCATCAGAAGAGAATAAGTGGGAAGCATTACTGAGAGCAATTTTAATTTCTTCTGCGTGAGAAAGCAACTCCTGTTCTTTTTCCAGATCGTCCTGTTCGCCTGCAACAAGCTTTGATGAGTCAAGTTCTTCCAGCTGAAACTGATAATAATCCAGATCAGCTTTGTTCTTATCAGACATTTCTGTCAGTTCATTAAGTTCTTTTTTCAGCCGGCGGAAGTTTTGATAAACCTGTCTGTACTTTTCCAGAAGTCCTGTAGTACCTGCAAAAGAATCAATTACACTCAGATGAAAAGAGTTATCTCTGAGCATCAGTGTCTGGTGCTGTGAATGTATATCAATCAGGCGATCGCCAATATCTTTCAGTACGGTTAAAGTAACGGGAGTGTCATTGATAAAACCCCGTGATTTACCGGCAGGGTTTATTTCTCTTCTTATGGTAGTCAGTGGTTCAAAATCGAGTTCATTGACTTCAAAAAAATCATCCAGCTCATACCCATCTATTCTGAATGATCCTTCCACTATGCATTTTCTGTTCTTCTCTAGGAGTACTGAAACATCTGCCCTGCTGCCTAGTATCAATGAAAGAGCTCCCAGCAGGATTGATTTACCTGCACCCGTTTCTCCTGTAATAATTGTTAGACCTTTTTCAAGTTCAAGGTCCAGGCTTTTTATTAAGGCATAATTCTGAACGAACAGTTTTACGAGCATAAGGGGATATTATTTTCAGCCTGCAGAGGCTATTCTCTCATATTTTGATTTATTGGCCGGGTCGATTTCGGAAAGTATCTCTACGACTCTTCCCTTCTCTTCAGGAAAGGATTCAGAAAAGATATTTACAAACTCATCGCTTCTGGCTTCCAAAACAATCTGTAACAAATACATAAAAGGATCAGGCCTTCTCCTGTAAACCGATTGTAATAGTCTGATACTCTCTACAATACTTGATCTGGCTTCAGTCACCCGTGATTCCATTCTGTCAAGTCCGTTCATATAATACTGGTAAATAAAATGACGCACTTCTTCATATTCCTTATTAAGGATATTCTCTACGAGCCAGTATCTGTTACGGTTACGCGAACCGTCATAAGGTTTCCATCCCGCCTGGGGAGCATTCTGGGCATTGGTCACAATTTTTTCTGCCATCCGGAAATACTCCGTACCTCCCAATGGAGAAAAAGAATCATAATCAAATCCCAGTATTATATAAACATAATAGGCCAGTACCGAAACAAGATTTGAGCGATGGACTGTCGGATCAAATTCAAGAGGTTGGAATTCGACGTACTGGAACCTGAAACTATTATCAATAAAATTGAGCATTGTGGCGCTGTAGGTCGTATTATATACGGGACGCCGGGCTTGTACCTGTATTGTTCCGGAAAATTCATCGGCCGATAACTGATCGGTAAGGTTAATAAGTATATTACAGTCTATCCTTTCTGCATAACTAAAGACATGATTTGTCCAGACGGTACCATTAAGAAATTCGTAAATATCGCGCTGCATATTTTCAAAGATCTGCCGGTTGGAACCCTGTATCTGTTGGGCTGAAACCTGTACATTGCAGTTAAGTTCCTGGGAACATACTGTTTGAGTCAGTATAACTGTTGCCAGTGCAAGAATAAGATATCTTAAAACCCGTATAAATTCCATTCTGACAATTATTTGATCATTGACACAATTTTGTCGAGGATGTCTTTTGCAGCTTCATCCTTCGTTTTCAACTCAAATTTATCAATATTATTGTACTTGTCAATGACAGTAGTTTTGTTAGTGTCGTATTCAAAACCTGCCCCTTTATCTCTGAGTGAATTCAGAACTATAAGATCAAGATTTTTCCTTCTAAGTTTTCCCTGTGCATTTTTCATTTCATCACTTGTTTCAAGGGCAAATCCTGCAATTATCTGGGATTCTCTTTTTTCCTTTCCCAGTGATTCTGCAATATCAATTGTTGGTTTGAGTGTTAAAGTCAGTTTATTACTGCTTTTTTTCATTTTATCATCATGGGTCTGAGCGGGGGTATAATCAGCCACTGCAGCTGCGAGAATGGCAACATCGGCATTTTTAAACCTCTCAATACACACCTCTGCCATTGATGCAGCATCTGTCACCCTTATAACATTAACAGCGGGATTGAGGGGAGATAGAGTTGTGGGACCCAGAACAAGTGTCACATCAGCTCCGTAGTTAACGGCGGCATCTGCGAGGGCAATCCCCATTTTACCTGATGAATAATTACTTATGAAACGTACCGGATCAATAGGTTCTCTGGTAGGACCGGCATTAATCAGGATTTTTTTCCCTTTCAGGGGTGCTTTTTTTTTTTGAAAAAGTCGCTTATCTCTTTCACTATTTCTTCCGGTTCAGGCATCCGTCCCTTCCCTGTCAGGCCGCTGGCCAGTTCTCCCGATTCAGGCTCCAGGATGATGTTCCCATAGGCTCTGAGAGTCTCTATATTGACTATGACAGCCGGATGTTTGAGCATATTTTCGTCCATGGAAGGCGCAACAAAAACCGGACAGCGGGCTGCAAGATAAGTTGTAAGCAGAAAGTTATCTGCAATTCCGTTGGCCATCTTACCTATTGAATTGGCTGATGCGGGAGAGATAAGGAAAACATCTGCCCACAGAGACAGCTCAATATGATTGTTCCAGTCACCGTTTTCGGTATTATAGAATTTTGTAAGGACAGGATTTTTAGATAAAGTTGCCATGGTGAGGGGAGTAATAAAATCCTTTGAACGGGGAGTCATTATAACCTTCACTTCTGCTCCTTCCTTAATGAGCAGTCTGACAACACTTGCAGTCTTATATGCTGCAATACCGCCGGTAACACCTACTAATATTTTCTTACCTTTCAGCATCGCAGGCTGAGGTTTATTTTTGCTTGTTAGGCGATTCAGGATTCCTGTAAAATATCCTGCCCTCTTCCAGTTCCTGAAGAGCTATTAGTGCAGGTTTTGGGAGACGTTCATAGAATTTGGATATTTCTATCTGCTCACGGTTTTCAAAAACTTCTTCCAGATTATCGCTATAAGATGCAAATTCCTCAAGTTTCTTATTGAGTTCCTGTTTCATCTCAACAGCTATCTGATTAGCACGCCTTGCTACAATTATCACTGTTTCATAAATATTTCCTGTATCCCTTGTCATCAGCTCAAGATTTCTTGTTACAGTGCTAACCGGGGCCGATGTTTTTTTGTAATCCATATTATTCATTTCTTTGTTATTTCAGTTTTATCCGCAAGTTCTTCTTCGTCCATAACGGGTTCCAGATTAAGAGCCCTGCTGGTGGAGACATATATCCTCCTGGCATCTTTTTTAAAACGGCTATCGGGAAACTCTTCAACAAAAGAATAATAATCATCCAGTGTTTCCTGATATCTCTCCGTCTGCCTGCTTGCCATACTGTTTTCTGCATACAGAAAAAGAGAACTAAGCCTGAGAAACATCATCTCTTCCCTGTATTTTGAATCAGCATGATCCTTCAGATTATTGGTAAGAGCTACCACCGCAGCTTTGTATTCAGTCATATCATAATACAGTCTGGCGCTCAGATAGGATTTTTCTGTAAGCTTCTCTTCACATTCCGTGATATATCTCCGGCACTCATCTGCCCGGGGATTATCAGGATATCTGTTAAGAAAATATGTAAAACCTTCTATTGCCGACCTGGTATATGACTGATCAAGTTCCGGTTTGGGAGAAAGATGATAGTCACACATTGCAGCCATAAAATAAGCTTCTTCAATATGTTCACCATAACCAAACTGATCAGTATAGGATTTAAAATAACTGCCTGCAGTGATATAATCCCTCATCCCGTAAAACGCCATGGCGTTCATCCATTCAAGGGCTTCTGATTCCTGTGAAGCCCTGAAACGCGGCATAATCTGCGTCAACAGCTCAGTTGTTCTCACATACCTCCCTTCTTCATAATACTCTTTTGCTTTGTCTTTTTTAAGATCAAAATCACTACTCTTGAGTAACTGCTGATATTCTCCGCAGGAACTCAGAAAAGCCAAAACAATAAGTAATGTGAATAATCTGGTTCTCATCTAAAAAAATGTTGTGCAAAATTACAATATATTTTTCAAATCAGATATAAAAACGTGTTTTTTGCCTTATTATTCTCTCAAAAGCAGTAACGCGACAAATTAGGTATAAATAGGTATTATGGCAAAGGACCGAATCTATACTTTTGTAGAAACTTTAATTAAACAACTGTATAATGGATATTTTTGACAAAATCAATTCGGCAAAAGGTGCTCTGGGACAATATTCCGGTGTAGGTGATGGCTATTTTATGTTCCCCAAGCTGGAGGGAGAGATAGCTCCAAAAATGAGATTCAGGGGTAAGGAAGTGTTGACATGGAGTCTTAACAATTATCTCGGGCTGGCCAATGATCCTGAAGTAAGGAAAGCTGATGCAGAATACACTAAGGAATATGGATTGGCCTATCCCATGGGTGCAAGGATGATGTCGGGGCAAACAGCTATGCACGAGAAATTTGAATCGATGGCTGCTGAATTTGTCGGGAAAGAATCCGCTTATCTTCTTAATTACGGTTATCAGGGCATGCTGTCAATCATCGATGCTCTTGTTGACAGACATGATGTCATAGTATATGATTCCGAAGCACATGCCTGCATAATGGATGGTCTGAGGCTTCATGCCGGCAAGCGGTTTGTCTATGCCCACAACGACATAGAGAGTTGTGAGAAACAGCTTCAAAGAGCCACCAGACTTGTGGAAGAGAGTGGCGGAGGCATACTGGTGATAACAGAAGGCGTATTCGGTATGGCAGGAGACCTTGGGAAACTTGATAAGATAGCCGCACTCAAAAAGAAATATAATTTCCGCTTCCTTGTCGATGATGCTCATGGTTTCGGAACAATGGGGTCTACAGGTGCAGGTACTGGAGAACATTTCGGAGTACAGGATCAGATTGATGTGTATTTCGCCACATTTGCAAAGGCAATGGCAGGAATAGGCGGTTTCGTTGCAAGTACAAAAGAAGTTGTAACTTATCTAAGATTTAACCTCAGATCACAGATATATGCCAAAGCTCTTCCTATGGCAATGACTTTGGGAGCTATCAAAAGACTCGAACTAATCAAGAGTAATCCGGCATACAGGGAAAAACTCTGGACTATAGTTGATGCCCTTCAGTCAGGACTGCGAAAAGAAGGTCTTGATCTGGGAAAAACAGAATCACCAGTCACTCCCGTGTTCTTTAAATGCCCTCTCGAACAAGTAACACAATTTGTTTATGACCTTAGAGAAAATTACGGCATTTTCTGCTCTGTTGTCATCTATCCTGTTGTTCCAAGAGGCGTTGTGATGCTACGTCTTATACCTACAGCCTCCCACTCACTGGAAGATGTGAAATATACCGTGGAGGCATTTAAGAATATAAAAAGGAAACTGGACAATAATGAGTATCCGACCGAAATGGC
>DAINPM010000029.1:17537-21994 GCA_036743455.1 Bacteroidales bacterium
AAAAACAGAGACCCGGATGGATAATTCTTCTATCACCTGTTTTGAACAATTGCTCATATTAGTGGTTATACTGATGAATTTAATCTTATTTTGCAACTCCATATTATTTTTAATAAGCTGAAATAAAGCATGATGACCAACGAAAAAGAACAGGGAAACATATTAAAAGCCTATACACTTCTTTTATATTTCTCCGGTAGTATGATCATGCACGGGCCCGGCGATGAGTGTATTTCAGATTTTCTCAAAAGCGGACTGCTGAAGCGTCTTCCCTTATCGAGTTCCAATCCCCGTTTCATTCATGCCGCCTCACTTCTTCGCAGTCAGGACACAAGCGATAAGGAACGCTGCAAAAAAGAGCTCAATTCAGATTTCAACAGGCTGTTTGCGCAAAATTCTCTGTCTCTGGCTCCTCCACACAAATCATTTTATGAGAAGGATGACTATCAGAAAAAAAACGGAAACAGTGAAGGAGTAAGCGGATTCTATGATTCTTACGGCTGGCAGTCACACATAAGGGATACCTACAATGATGATCATCTGGGGACCGGACTGCTTTTTCTCAACCGGCTCATTGAGTATTACATGCAGCTTGACGATGATGCCTGTAAACGGGAAATGAGATCAGAGATAAGCAGATTCATAAACAAACATATTCTTTCATGGGTACCTCAATGGCAGGAAGATGTTATGGCACAAGCCCGGACACAATTCTACAAGGGTATTGCAGAACTTATATATGCCTGTACAGAGGATATTGTAACACTACCCGGGGATAAGTGATCAGAAATCAGGATTGAACAAAGCATTTATTGCTCCCATATAATACTCATTCCATCCTTCAGAAATATTTTCATAATCATCATCAGGGATATTGGTGTGTTCAACAGTAACCAGGGAATAATCTCTTTCCGGCCGGATAGTAACTGTAACGACCGATTTTTCCTGTTGTTCACCGAAATACCATTCCTGGACTATTTTTCTATCAGGGACAAACTCTATATTCCTTCCTGTTATATCGCCTTCCCACAGTGAAAACTCAGTTCCGGGCTCTGTCGACATAACAGCAGGATGACCGGACCACAGTTCAATAGTAAAAGAATTAGTAAATGCCGAATAAACATCAGAAGGCAGGGCATTGATCCTGAAGGTTTTCCTGAAGGTTTTCATTCCGGTGTCATTATTTTTTTGTTTCGCTTAAAAATCGTTCTGCATCGATAGCTGCCATACATCCAGAGCCGGCTGCTGTCACAGCCTGTCTGTAATGAGGATCCTGAACATCGCCTGCAGCAAAAACGCCGGGAATCTTTGTTTTTGTTGTGCCCGATATTGTTTTTATATAACCTGCTGTGTCTGTTTCCAGAAATTCTTTGAATATCCCGGAATTAGGAGTATGTCCTATTGCCAGAAAAAGTCCGTCAATTTTTATCCTCACTTCCTCTTCTTCCGGAGTCCCCTTCTTTTTAAGCAGTATAGCTCCTTCCACCCCGTTTTCCCCAAAAAGATCAACTACCTGATGTTCCCATAAAACCTCTATATTAGGTGTATTCATTACTCTTTCCTGCATGGCTTTTGAAGCTCTGAGGACCTTTCTTCTTACCAGCAGATAAACCTTATTACATATTCCTGCCAGATAGGTAGCTTCTTCAGCGGCAGTGTCACCTCCTCCCACTACTGCAACATCCTTGTTTTTATAAAAGAAACCGTCACATGTAGCACAGGCAGAGACACCCATCCCGGCATATTTTTTCTCTGCCTCCAAGCCCAGATACCGGGCTGTTGCACCGGTAGCAATAATAACTGCCTCTGCTTCAACTACTTTCTTGTCATCGAAAGTGATCAGGTGGCGGGCTCCCGAAAGATCAGCACTGACAGCTATCCCCGTTCTGATATCAGTACCAAAACGTTCAGCCTGCTTCCTGAGGTCTTCCATCATCTGTGTTCCGGTAACTCCATCCGGATAACCGGGAAAATTGTCCACTTCAGTTGTTGTTGTTAACTGTCCTCCCATCTGAAGGCCGGTATAAAGAACCGGATGCAGATTAGCCCTGGCAGCATATATAGCTGCAGTGTATCCTGCAGGTCCTGATCCTATAATCAGACACCTTACTTTTTCCGTATCCTTACCTTCCGTACTATCCGAACCAGACTGAATATCAAGAGGTTTAAAGAGTTCCATACTGTATTTGCTTTTTTTAATTGCACAAAAATACTAAAAAAAATGTGGTATAATGAGATGAGGACCGGTGTTAACTCCTATAATTTTCTGACAGATGATTGCTTCAATGTTTAAAACCTGCAATATGTACATAATTTTATTTTATATTATGAAATTCAGATCAATTACACTAAATTTGATCAAAGCAATAAAAAATGGTAAACAGCCCGGCGTAATGGTTCAATGTTTTTTTGCTTCACCGGACCTGATTAGAATGGATTATTACAGATGACTGAAATGAAAATCCTGGTGATAAATATTGTATCCGGCTTATTCCTGTTACTTAATTCATTTTTTCCTGCACAATATGAAGAAAGCAACAAGTTAAAAAACGTTGTAGTCATCTCCGTTGATGGTTCTATAAATCCGTCGAGTGCCGAATACATTAAATCGGGTATTGATCAGGCTGTTGAGAAAAGATCTGAATGTTTAATCATTAAACTTAATACCCCTGGGGGATTATTAAAATCAACACGTGTTATAGTGACTGATATCCTTGACTCCGCAGTACCGGTAGCAGTTTTTGTCCATCCGGGAGGGTCTCAGGCAGCCTCTGCCGGAGTCTTTGTAACCCTGGCAGCCCATATAGCTGCTATGGCACCCGGTACAAATATAGGTGCAGCTCATCCTGTGTCGATGCAGGGCGAGCAGGACTCTGTGATGAGTGAAAAAGCCACGAATGATGCTGCGGCATTTATCAGGACTATAAGTGAGAAGAGAGCACGTAATACCGAATGGGCAGAAGATGCTGTTCGGAAAAGCATATCTGTAACAGAAACAGAAGCCCTGAAAGAAGGGGTTATTGATCTGATCGCTGATTCCATGGAAGATCTGCTTGGACAGATTGACGGTAAAGAGATCAGCTTAAATACAGGCTCAAAGGTACTGGATACAAAAAACGCAGAGATCATTCATATAGAAATGGACTTCAAGCAAAAGATACTCGGTCTGCTATCCGATCCGAATATTGCATATGTATTATTAATGATTGGTATTTATGGTATTATGTTTGAACTTTATAATCCCGGTGCGATATTCCCCGGTGTAACAGGAGGTATAAGCCTTATAATGGCTTTTTACTCCTTACATACGCTTCCGGTCAACTACGCGGGTCTGGCATTGATTTTCTTTGCCGTTCTTCTGTTTGTCCTCGAAATAAAAGTCGCCAGCCACGGTCTGTTGACTATTGGAGGAGTACTGTCGCTGTTAATGGGATCTGTGATGCTGATAGACACAGAGTCTACACTCGAAGTGATAAAAATATCATGGCAGGTGATATTGGCTATTGTTATACTAACTACAGCTTTTTTTGTTTTTGCTATTGGCTTTGCTATAAAAGCCCAGAGGAAAAAGCCCACAACGGGCATTGAAGGCATTATAGGTGAAACAGGAGAAGCAGTAAGCGATTTAAACCCTGAAGGCCAGGTAAACGTACACGGCGAAGTGTGGAGCGCAGAAAGCCCTGATGGTTTTATAAAAAAAGGCTCAAAAATAAAGGTAAGCCAGATAAATAATCTTAAACTAATAGTTCAGAAATTAACCCCTTAAAAAGAAAGGAGATCATCATGGAACAATCATTTAATATCATACTGATAACGGCAATCGTTTTTCTTATGTTCATCCTGGCAAGTGCCATACGCATTTTACGGGAATATGAACGTGGTGTCGTTTTCCGGCTGGGAAGGCTTACCGGAGTAAAAGGACCCGGACTAATACTCCTTATCCCTGTCATCGATAAAATGGTTAAAGTGAGCTTAAGAACAGTTGTGATGGATGTAGCCGAACAGGACGTAATAACAAAAGACAATGTGTCTATAAAAGTTAATGCAGTAGTCTACTTCCGTGTTATGCAGCCCGACAAGGCAATAATAGAAGTTGAAAATTTCCTGTTTGCAACTTCACAGTTATCACAGACTACATTACGCAGTATTCTGGGACAGTCGGAACTGGACGAGTTACTCTCACAACGTGATAAAATAAATATCGAACTGGCTAAAATCATTGACAACCAGACCGAACCCTGGGGCATCAAAGTATCCAATGTAGAAGTGAAACATATTGACCTGCCTCAGGAGATGCAGCGTGCTATGGCTAAACAGGCTGAAGCGGAAAGAGAACGCCGGGCAAAAGTTATTCATGCTGAAGGTGAATTCCAGGCAAGCCAGCGCTTATCCGACGCCGCTCATGTAATTAGCACAAATCCTGCAGCCATTCAACTCAGGTTCCTTCAGACACTGAC
>DAINPM010000029.1:22094-24291 GCA_036743455.1 Bacteroidales bacterium
TCCCTTAAATCACAACAACAGATGATAAAAAGTCCTGACGGCCTTCTGAGTCTGACCGTCTCTGAAAAAAATGGACTTTTGTTTTATTCAGTACAATATAAAGGCATGATCATGCTGGAGGACTCTCCTCTCGGACTGATATCCAACGTAGGTGATTTCAGTAAAGATCTGAGGATAACAGCAAGCGAAGAAAATATTATTGAAAAAACGTACCAACAGGAAAAAATAAAAAAATCATTTATTGAGTATGTTGCCAATGAACTTAAGATAACTGCTGCAAACAGTGATGATCAACAAATTGAGATTGTATTCAGAGTGAGCAATAACGATATTGGTTTCAGGTACAATCTCTTTCAATACGGGGAATCTGCTTTTTGTATAATAGAAAAAGAGACCAGTGGCTTTAATTTCCCAGCCAATACTACAACATTTTTAACACCACAGGCTACACCCGGCATTGGATGGAAAAACTCAAAACCCAGTTATGAAGAAGAATACATTGCTGATGGGCCCATTGGGACTCCTTCAAAATACGGACTGGGATTCACCTTTCCCTGTCTGTTCCATATTGGAGAGAACGGATGGGTGCTTGTCTCGGAGACCGGAGTAAGCAGTAAGTATTGCGGTTCCCGTCTCAGTGACGGGACAACGGATGGATTATATTCCATAGCCTACCCTCATCCTCTTGAGAACGGTGGCTCAGGCATTGCATCACCGGCTCTGGCCTTACCGGGTTCAACACCATGGCGTACTCTCACTGTTGCCTCCGGACTAAAACCCATTGTTGAAACCACTATACCCTTCGATCTTGTTGAACCTTTGTATGAAGCATCACAGGAATATGATTACGGACGTTCTACATGGAGCTGGATCATGTGGCAGGACAACAGTATGAATTATAACGACCAGGTGACATTTATAAATCTGGCCTCTGAGATGGGGTATGAATATATCCTTATAGATGCCTTATGGGATGAGAACCTTGGTTATGAAAAGATGGAAGAGTTGATCGCTTATGCACATTCAAAAGGTGTCGATGTCTTCCTTTGGTATAATTCCAACGGGTACTGGAATAATGCTCCACAGGGGCCCAAACACAGGATGGACAATGCCATTGCCCGCAAAAATGAGATGAAATGGCTAAAGAAAATGGGAGTTAAGGGTTTGAAAGTTGATTTCTGGGGTGGAGATAAACAGGAAACGATGAAGCTTTACGAGGAAGTGCTGTCTGATGCCAATGAATACGGTCTGATGATAATATTCCATGGCTGTACCCTTCCCAGAGGCTGGGAAAGGATGTATCCCAATTATGTTGGCAGTGAAGCCGTACTGGCATCGGAAAACCTTATCTTTACACAGCATGCCAACGATATGGAAGCTTTTAATGCCTGTCTGCATCCCTTTATCCGTAATGCAACAGGTTGTATGGAATTTGGTCCGGTCTTGCTGAACAAACGTCATAACCGCACTAATGACGGAGGGTCAGTCCGCCGCACTACCGACATCTTCCAGCTTGCCACAGCAGTATTATTTCAGAATCCCGTTCAGATGTTTGCTCTTACGCCAAACAACCTGACTGATGTTCCTTCGTTCGAAATAGATTTCATGAAGACAATCCCCACTACATGGGACGAGACAGTCTTCATTGACGGTTATCCGGGTAAATATTGTATTCTGGCCCGCAGGCATAACGATAAATGGTATGTTGCAGGCATCAATGCATTGGAGGAAGCCCTTGAAGTGGAAGTTGAGCTGCCGATGATTACAGGGGAAAGAGTTATCTGTTATGGAGATGACAGCAAGAGACAGTCTTACAAAAAAGAATTAAAAGTCAAAAAATCAGGAGTATATAAACTAACAATACAAGCTGACGGGGGTATTATACTTACTGATATGTAATATGATCATTTAACACCTTTTGTACCAGGTGCTGGAATTATCCAGGCACTGTTTCTAATATGCACAGGCTTTAAATAACTCAGCTTTGGGGCATAGGAAATAGGAATTTTTATATTATTTTTGCGGTCGACAACTAATAAAGTTGTTTTTTATAATAATTCGGGGTGTGGCGCAGTTGGCTAGCGCACTTGCATGGGGTGCAAGGGGTCGCCAGTTCGAGTCTGGCCACCCCGACTTTTATTCGGGATTTATGCCTCCGCTAAAACGGGGGCATTTTTCTATTCAGCCACACTGTCCC
>DAINPM010000030.1:0-1796 GCA_036743455.1 Bacteroidales bacterium
CTCGGAGTTCTGCTCCGGGGTTTATAATACCGTTTATTAGTTATTTTCAACCTGAAAGTTTATAATTCTTAAAAAACATTAATTCATGAAGAATCACCTTAGTCAATTGTTGATTTTTTCCTTTCTCTTTAACATTTCTTTATCTGGTCAGGGCTCTGCCGGATCTGTAATTGTCATAACAAAGGAAGACATTATGAAAACAGGAACTTCAATACCTGTTACTGCTATCGGGGAGCCGTCAGGTTCGGTTAAACTTTATCCGGCCCGGTGGGTTGCCGCTTCAGGAGATATGCCGGCTTATGGAATTGTTGAAGGATCGGTTTTCTCTGTTGATCCAAACGGCTGGCCCATCAATTTCAGGGTTCTTCTTCCTTCCCGGTGGTCACGCAGGGCCATGCAGCAGGGGGGAGGAGGTATGAACGGTACAATAACGGTAAGAGAAGGCAGAAATCCGGTGCTGAAGAGGGGTTTTGTATTATATGGCAGTGATTCCGGTCATCAGGGAGGAATGCCGGGCAGGCAGGGTTCAGATTTCCCCACCGGACCTGAAGGTGCTTCTGCAGATGAATGGGCCCTTAATGACGAGGCTGTTCGTAACCTGGGATATATGCAGATGAAAAAAACCCATGATGCCGCTATGGTGATCATTGAGAGGATTTACGGAGAAAGACCGCAGTATAACTATTATGTGGGGGCATCTCAGGGTGGACGTGAGGGATTGATGGTTGCACAGCGTTATCCCGCAGATTATGACGGAATAATTTCGGATGTTCCTATCGTTAACTTTTCAACTCTGATGCTTGCTCCGGAGCTGATCAGGATACGGGAGATACCATTGGAAAACTGGGTGACACCTTCAAAAATAAATGCTATAAGAGCAGAGTTCCTGAGACAGTGTGACGATCTCGACGGTCTGTCTGACGGTATCATAAACAACTATATGGCAGCAAGAGCTATCTTTGATGTAACTGATGGTACAGGACCTGATGATCCATGGTCAGCTTTGCGTGCACCTGGAAACAAAGACCCTGATCCGGAGGATACTTCAGAATCGGCAAAACTGACAGAGGGGCAGATAGGAACCCTGGAATTCGTATATAGTCCTTATAAGTTCAAAAAAACCCTGGCTAATAATGTCAGATCATTCGGAATGTGGCTTCCTACGACAGCTCCGGATGATTTTGGGACGATTACCGGCGAGAGGTTCAGAGGGCAGGAGGGTGCCGGTGAAAATGCCAGGATGCATACATCCCTTGGTATCCTTGGTGTTAAGGGATTCCTGATGCAGGATCTTTCAGCCAATCCTCTTGATTATGTCGAAAATGAACAGATGATAAAGCGCAGAATTCAGATATCAGAATGGCTGGATGCCACTGATCCGGACCTTTCAGCATTCTACAGGCGGGGAGGGAAAATAATTGTTATGTCTGGTACGATGGATTTTATTGCTTCATCAGGAGCTCAGCTCGATTACTACCGGTCAGTGATCAGGAGAATGAAGCAAAAAAAGGTCGACAGGTTTGCCCGTTTCTATGTAATTCCACAGGCAGGTCATGGTCTGGGAGGCAGAAGCTACAAGGTTAACGGAAACGGGGAAACGGTTGAAATGAGGAACATACCATCGCCGAATCAGGATGATAAGATTGACCTCATAATATCGTGGGTTGAAAAAAATGAGGCTCCTCCCAAAACCCTTACAGTGAATGAAAAAGGGAGAATCGGAGTGAATAAACAGGGTAAAGGTTATATTATCTGTTCATACCCGGAGTATCCGGCATATAAGAGTGGTCCTGCCG
>DAINPM010000030.1:1896-7311 GCA_036743455.1 Bacteroidales bacterium
ATTTTTATTTCCACCATGTTTCTCCTTCAAGCATATATTTTTCTCTGATAAGTTTTTCATTCAGGTCGAAGCCAAAACCGGGTCTGTCACTCAACTGAAGGTGCCCTTTTACTATCATCTCCTTGTCGTATCCAAGAATATCCGGGTCGCCGTTAACACCCTTGCCCGCACGGTTCATGGGATGCATCATAAAAGTTTCATGCGCTACAAACTCACGGACTGTTGCTGCAAAATTAGCTGATGCAATAGTGGCAATCGGACTGGCAACATTATGAGTACAAACAGGGATGTAGTATGTCTCGGCAAGGTCGGCAATTTTCTTTGCTTCAAGCAGCCCTCCGGCCATTGACACATCAATTTCGATCATATTCACTCCCTGATTTACAATAAAGGGCCGGAAGTCATCCCTGGTATATAAATTCTCTCCTGTGAGTATAGGAACCGGTGATTTCTCTGTCAGTTTGACCCATTGCTCATTATAGGCTATCGGCAGAGGGTCTTCCAGCCAGATAGGACGCATAGGGGCAACAGCATTGGCAACACGTAAGGCACTGTCAAAATCAAATTCCCAGTGGCAATGGACAGCTATGTCAAATTCCGGTCCCAGTGCTTCTCTCATATTGAAAAATCCCTGAGCAATTTTATCTACTTCAGTGTTTGAGAGCCTGCGGTTGTCAAGGCTGTTCCACCGCTGATCCCTGTCTATATCACTCTTACATGCTGTCCAACCCTGACCCAGCATCAATTCTGCAAATTCTTTGCATGAATCCATATCCAGCATATTCCGGGGCCGGGCAGATGCATAGGCGCGGACTTCGTTTACATGACTTCCACCTCCTAATATCTTATGAACAGGTTGTTCTGTAATTTTACCGATCAGATCCCAAAGAGCCATCTCCACTCCGGTAATTGCATGGGTTGCAACTCCATGATTTCCCCCGTAATAGGAGGTACGGGTACTCATCTTGAAGATAAGATATTCCAGATCCAGGGGATCTTTCTCCATTAAAATCGGTTTGCATACATTTAGTACAACATCTTTGGCTCCAAGTCCTGTTTCGTCGTGATGACATTCTCCGATCCCAAATAATCCGGAATCTGTACTTATCTTTACAAGGGGGCTGACACGCATACCTATTCTGGCACGCACACATTGCACATCAGTAATTTTCACTCTCCCTTTCAGAGGCTTTGCATAAAGGTCAAAATACGGGAAGAAAGCCATTACAGGAATCGTGACAGCTGTATTTCTTATGAAATCTCTTCTTTTCATTCTTACATATTTTTAAAGTTTATTATTTGATAAATTATTTGGATCGTGATAATATATAAAATATATTTTAACTTATATCCGCGATGCTTTTTCTCCTGCAGCATGTATGTATGTGAAACCAGGTCTGTGTTTTCAACATAGTTCCGTTATAATTGATAGAAAGCTTATATTTTAATTGCTGTCGAAATAATTCCTGAAAAAGAGTAATTCATATTTGACAGCATTAGTCCAGTAGGTCCAGTTATGGGCACCTGGCCTGACTATGTAATCATGTGGTATATTACGATATAAAAGCTGCTGATGAAGATTTTGGTTCACCTCATAAAAAAAATCTTCTGTTCCGCAGTCAATAATGATTTCCAGTGAACCGGGGGTAAGAAGGTTAAGCAGGTTTATTACTGTGTATTTTTCCCATCTGTCAGCTTGTTCAGCATATAGACCAAGCTTTTTTGACATGTCCCAGTTGTTGGGGAAGGGTCTTATGTCAACTCCTCCGCTCATGCTGCCGGCTGCTCCGAATATGTCCTGATGTCTTAAAGCCAGGTATAATGCGCCATGACCGCCCATGCTGAGGCCTGTGACAGCCCTGCCCTTACGGGATTTTATTGTAGGGTACTTTTCGTCTATTGCTTTTATAAGCTCATCCGAAACGAAAGTTTCATATTTTGACTCCGGATCCACAGGACTGTCCCAGTACCAGCTGTTGAACCCTCCGTCCGGACAGACGATCATGAGATCGTACTGATCGGCAGCTTTTTCAAAACCCGGAGCTTTACTGATCCAGTCAAGATGATTACCACTGTAGCCGTGAAGTAAATACACTACAGGCAAAGCACCGGCAGAAGCATGATTGTCCGGGAGTATTATTACTACCGGTACATTTTTTTTCATTGATTTACTGTAAATCTGAATGGTATCTGTAACAGATGCTTCAGATACTGTTGAAACCAATAATACCGCCAGAAAAAAGATTGTTCGTTTCATAGGTTAAAAATTTTATTTCAAAGTTCAAATAGTATGTCCGGTCTGCCCCATAGACCTGATTCCCGGAAGATATCTAAGATGAATTGAATAATCCATAGGGGTTTCTGTTTTTCAATAATCGTTTGATAAATCTGCTCTGCCAGCAGAAAAACTAATAACACAAGTAAATATAATAAAACCTCCGCATTACATTCATTTATACTTATAATCTTATCGAAAAACCAGCCCGATTTTTTTTGTTTTTCTTCCGGCTACTATTTTTCAGATTGTCAGCTGTTTCTTCGACGCGTTAAGAAGATTATCCCTGGAAAATTCGAATGAGACATATTATAAATTTTGAAGAAAAATATCTTTCACCTTAAATAATTAACATACAATTGTATATAAATATAATATTTATTATTATTTTTCGACCCAAAATTCAAATATAGAATATTTTAGTTATTCAACATGACGAGTGTTCATAACGAAAAGATAGTTTAACCAATACGAATCACTATGTTACTTCATCAGCAATTTGTCCGTATGGCAAAAAAGAATACCAGTAAGATTGCAGTAAAGGACAAAACCACCGGACAAAGTGTTACTTATTCGAAAGCTTTGATAGCTTCAATAATTTTGAGTTCAAAATTTCAGAAATATGACAAGGGATTCATAGGGATAATGATTCCCACATCGGCAGGTTGTGTTTTGGCAACAACCGGGGCCTTGCTGAGTGGGAGGATACCGGTAATGATTAATTATTCCACCGGAGCTGAAAACAATGCCAGATATGCCCAGCAGAAATGTGGATTCAGGACTATTATTACATCAAAAGCCCTGCTGGAAAAGATCAATTGTCCTGTTATAGACGGGATGGTATTGATTGAAGATATCATGAAAAGTGTTTCCACACTGGATAAGTTAAAAGCGGCTTTTAAGGCATCTTTACCGCTTAATTTGTTGCTCAGAACTGTCCACAGTGGAGAGGAGAATGATACCGCAGTGATACTGTTCACAAGCGGCAGTGAGAAAGATCCGAAAGCTGTTCAGTTATCTCACAAAAATATTGTTGCAAATATTCAGGGCTTTGGAGATTATATCGGAATTCATTCAGAGGACATTTTACTTGCTAATCTTGTTTTCTTCCATGTGTTCGGTCTGACTGTCGATCTTTGGGTTCCCCTGTATTATGGTATGACGATGATTACTTATGCTAATCCTCTTGATTTTCAGACAATAAGCAAGATAGCACGTGAGGAGATGCCTACTATAATGGTTGGTACCCCAAGTTTTTTCTGGGGCTATCTACAGAAATCAGAGCCGGGTGATTTCAAATCACTTCGTCTCATGGTAGCAGGAGCAGATAAATGTCCTGATGCCCTCAGAGAGGGATACAGGCAAAAACATGGAGTTACTCTGCTCGAGGGTTATGGAGCTACAGAGACATCACCTGTTATATCTGTTAATTCGCGTGAGTTCAACAGACCCGGAAGTACAGGCAGGGTACTTCCAAATCTAAAGGTGCGTATTGAGAATTTTGAGACGGGAGAAGAATGTGCAACGGGAGAAACCGGAAAAATCTTGGTGAAAGGTGATTCGGTGATGAGCGGCTATTTTGAAGATCCTGTTCAGACTGCTGAAGTACTTAAAGATGGCTGGTATGATACGGGAGACATGGGATATCTTGACGTTGACAATTACCTCTGGCATGCAGGACGTTTCAAAAGATTTGCCAAGGTAGGAGGAGAAATGGTTTCTTTGGTCAGAGTGGAGAATGTGCTTGAGAAATATCTTCCTGAAGGTGCAAATTGTTGTATTGTTGAGATAACTGAAGAGAAAAAAGGTTCATATATTGTTGCTGCGGTTTCCCGGGATGTGAATAAAACAGAGATACTTAGAAAGATGATGACAGATCTCCCTATCATTGCTTTACCCCGGCAGTTTGTGGTCATAAGCGATCTTCCTGTTATGGGGACAGGCAAGATAGATTTCCGTACTGTAACAAAGATGGTAGAGGAGATGATAAAGGAAACAGTGTTTGCCGGGAAAGTCAATTAAAACAGATAGAGTCTTATATAAGTTAATTTTTTTGGCAATGTTTTCCGGACCTTTGAAGGGAGCCATGGAAACTTTGCTATAAAAAAACTTTTGTCTGTTTCAGAAAATATCCGGAAAAATTAACTATATTTTGGTTAATATTTAAGCTGGCTATTTATGGTTTAACTGTTTCTTTACCAATACTATATGCATTATGAAAGAAAAATATCTGATCACATCCTTGGTCGTGTTGCTTGTTTTGTCATATTCATGTGCACCTGTTTACCGGTGTGGAGAACCCAGACCGGACAAAACTCCATTGACCTGGTCGAAGAATTTAAAGACTGTTATCAGAGAGCGGGATTGGTTGTGTAGCAGTCTCGAAGAAGAAGAAAAGGAAAATGAGAGTCTTAGAGAGGATATAAAAGGACTGAACGGGGAGATAGCTGAACTTAGTGCGGAAAAGGATGATCTTACAGCCCGACTGAATGATACACAGAAAAAATATGATGACCTTTTCAATGAAAGTCTGACACAGGCTGAAAGACTCAGCACAGCTCTTGCTCTGAAATCGGAAGAGCTTGACGACAAAGAGAGATTACTGACTGAGAGAGAAAAATCGCTGGAGGAGATGAGGCAGCGTCTTGCGACTCAGGATTCAATTGCTTCCAGGTTGAATTCAATTCTCCATGACGCTCTTCTAGGTTTCGATTCAGATGAATTATCTGTTGAGATCCATGAAGGCAAGGTGTATGTGTCAATGTCGGACAATCTTTTATTCAGATCAGGCAGTGCTACAGTTGAATCAAAAGGGAAAGAAGCACTTGAGTTACTGGCCGATGTTTTGGATAAAAACCGGGATATTGATATCCTGGTAGAAGGTCATACGGATAATGTTCCGATAAAAACCGCAGTATATAAAGACAACTGGGATTTGAGTGTAGCCAGGGCAACATCTATCGTAAGAATACTGACCGATGATTACAAGATTTCACCTTTACGGATGACGGCCTCAGGAAGAGGTGAATTTTCTCCAAGAGCAAGCAATGACACAGCTGAAGGAAGGTCGAAAAACCGGAGGACAGAAATAATCCTGTCGCCTAAGCTGGAAGAGATTTTAAGGCTGATAAATAATTGAT
>DAINPM010000030.1:7411-17701 GCA_036743455.1 Bacteroidales bacterium
AGATAGGCCTGTAACATGACTTTTTCAGAATTTTCCTTGTTTGTAGCGCTATTATACTTTTCTGATGCAGCAATAGCCCTTTTAGCTGCCTGTATAACTTCCTGAACAGGTTTATTGGCTCTGAGAGCATCATTGGCAACTTTGAAGTACAAAGATGGTAGTGCTCCGGTTAATTTTTGTTTAAGATCATCAGCTGTCTCTCCAACCTGATCTGCAAGGGTGACTGCATTCTCAAATGCAGTAATAGCAGCTTCGGTATCAGTCTTTATGACCTTCGCCCCTTCATTATAGGCTTTTATGACGTCATTACGAGACTGAGCCTGAAGGTTTTGTCCCAGGACAGCAGAGATAAATATAATCCCTGCAACCTTAATTAATAGTTTATAATCCATTTTTAATTCAGATTATCAGGTTATTACTAATAATAATTTCTTTTCAGAATGGTAAATATAAAAATTATATTTGATTAACAAAGCCCCCTGGTTTTAATTGTTAAATATGTCGGTTGAATAATTTTATCCGCAGATAATGTTTTTAAGAACTTCTTATTCATCTCCGGCAAATAATTTCCTTCTTGAAGAACGTAATACGATCATTCTATAAAGAAGGATTTGATAATCATCTCAGATTCTTTCCCGTCACTGGGAGGCATGCCCTTAAAGAGCCACAGGTTGATCATGACTTTTTCTTCATTTTCGCAGGGGATGTCGTCTCCTGTATAGCTCCATTCACTTATTATTTTGTTTTTTCCGGGCTTCTTATCATGATATCCTCTGTAAGTGGCAAAATCTATTCTGTCTTTCTGCCAGTCAATAATATGAGTTGATCCTTTAGAATGAAGATCCATACTGTATCGGAAGATATTACCTTTTTTATGGGCAGGCTGGATGGTGAACTGTGAATTTATATCTGTTTCTTCTCCCCAGCGGGAAAACTCAATGTCTATTTCATTAAAATCATTAAGGTAAGTGAACAGTCCGCCCACAACATTTTTATCCAGATCATCAACGTGTGAGCAGACATGGAAAACATACCTGCCATAACCGTGCGTTTCTTTTAGCTTAACATTTGAGCAAAACCATTTGTCATTTTTCTTCGTGATTTTTAAGTGAAGATACCCTTTTGAGTCTACCCATACATTTTCTTCCGAACAGGAAAAAAAATTCTGTCCCGGATTTATTCTTGACAAGCCGGATCCTATTACTGTCCATTCATAACCGGAGAAAAGAATTGTTCTTTCAGTTTGTTCAGGTTTATTATGTATTTCTTTTTTATTGTTACCACAGGAAAGAAACATAAATGATAACAAAAGCACTGCATTCAGAAACAGTCGGATCATAAAATTAGTTTATTGCCCGGATTTTTCACCAACGTTGGTGTACTTCAGGTTTAATATATTCATTATATATTTCATTCATTGATGATATCTGTTCGTCTGATAAAGCAGGCACCTTATAAGTTGACAGATTTGATACAAGTTGTTCGGGTTTTGATGCTCCGGGGATGATACAGCTTATTTCCTTAAAATTAAGTATCCAGCGAAGTGCGTATGGAGCAATATTGGACACTCCTGGAAATAAGATTTTCAGTTTTTCAACAGCCTGTAATCCGAGTTCATAATTTATACCTGAAAATGTTTCTCCTTTGTCAAAAGCTTCTCCGTTCCGGTTAAATGATCTGTGATCGTCAGCGCCGAAAACTGTGGCGGAACTGAATTTACCTGTAAGAAGACCGCTTGCGAGAGGCACTCTGATAATAATACCGATGTCGCGTTTTTTTGCTTCTCTGAAGAACAGTTCGGAAGGCCTCTGGCGGAACAGGTTAAAGATTATCTGAACAGTTGTGACATTTTCGTATTCAATTGCCTTAAGTGCTTCTTCAACTTTTTCAACACTGACACCTAAATTAAGTATTTTCCCCTGTTCTTTCAGCCGTTCGAAGGTTTCAAATATTTCCGGTCTGTAATACACTTCTGTCGGAGGACAATGAAGCTGAATCAGATCCAGTGTCTCCAGTCCTGTCCGTTTAAGACTGTCTTCCACAAATTTAACCAGGACTGCCGGCTGATATCCGGAATTAGTGTGAGGATTTATCTGGCGGCCACATTTCGTAGCCACATAGATCCTTTCTGAACGCGAACGGACATTTCTTCCTACAGCCTTTTCACTCAGACCATCACTGTAGACATCTGCAGTATCAATGAAATTAATACCATTATCTATGGCAGTGTTTATTGTCCTGTCGGCATTGTCATCATTGAAGACAGAACCCCATTTTCCGCCGACCTGCCAGGTGCCAAGCGAAATTTCTGATATAGTAAACCCTGTCTTCCCTAATTTTCTGTATTCCATATTAGTACTAAATTATATGTTATAATAACAGCAGGTAAATATAGATAATCAATAATAAAAATAAAACTAGGGTTTATTTAAGTTCTGGAGTTTTCCTCTTTCTCCTGCAATCAGGACAATATCGCCCCATTTGAAAGTCAGATCCGGATCCGGATTAAGGACTCTGTAATTATCTCTTTCTATCCCTATTACCAATCCTCCTGTCCGTTCTCTTATACCGGAATCGCGAATGGTTTTTCCCTTTAGTTTATTGGTTTCATCCACAATAATTTTGTGTACGGCAAAATCATCAATATTAAGGTCAGCATGATCGAAATTTTCAGATGCCTCAAAAGCGGGTCGGAAAGCCTGAAGCTGATCATCTGTCCCTATGATGCCTATGTGATCAAAAGCCAGCAGGCGGGCATTCTTATCTGGTGCAAAAATAAACCTGTCGCCTCTTTTTATACAGGCTATGTTAATGCCATATTTCTCCCTCCACTGCAATTCTTCCAGAGTTTTTCCGACATAAGCAGCATTCTGACGTACTTCCATATCAACAATGCTGGCATCCCATGGATTAAGGTCGGGATGAGATTTTAACAGTCCGGGTAGTATTTTATTATCATCTTCGCGTTTGTCTCTTGCCATAAGATTACTCATAAATCTCCCTTCAAGCCGGTGATAAAACTTATTCATTCTTCCTGAAAAGAGTACAATAGCAGCAATGATCAGAGGGAAGCCTACAAGAATAGCTATTGAGGGAGAGAATAACCGGTCAAGAAGAAAGCCGATAATAAGAATACCAATTATCACTCTTACAATTTCAAGCAGGAACAGAGGACCTGCATATTGTTTTTTTTCAACCCATAGTTCTCTGTATGCTAAATCAGTGAATCTTTTAGCCATCAGGGCCCAGAGGAAAGGAGCAGCAACAGTGAGTGTTACCACAAGAACAGTCAGGTTGCATGTAAACTGATCATGGATATGGTTTTGCAAAAAAGGCATAAAAAATTCAAGAGAAATGAAGAATATAGCCAGTGTAATAATCCCATTTGTCAATACATTGTTAATATATCTGTTAAGGATTGATTTCCAGTTACTTTTTACTTGTATCTCCCGTGTGCCTGATGAATAATTATTCAGAGCTGAAACCCATCTGACAGGCAGTATTTTTAATAAAAACTCATACAGGCGAGGAGATAATTTTATCATATAGGGTGTTGTAAAAGTAGTTATTGCAGATACTCCAACTGCCACAGGGAAAAGAAAGTCGCTCGTGACCCCCAGGGAAATACCCAGTGATGCCACAATAAATGCAAATTCACCTACCTGGGCCATACTCATTCCAACCTGAACAGACTGCTTAAGCGGTTGACCTGATATAACAGCTCCAACACTTGTGCTGATAAGCTTTCCAAATAATACCAATAGTGTAACCCAGAAAATCGGACCGATATATTCAATTATAGTTGCCGGGTCAATCATCATGCCCACTGATACAAAAAAAACTGCTCCGAAAAGATCTTTTACAGGCTTGGTCAGATGCTCAATCTTTTCTGCAGAAGTTGTTTCAGCCAAGATAGATCCCATGATAAATGCTCCCAACTCGGCAGAAAAACCTACCTGCGTAGCCAGTACTACCATACCCAGACAAAGACCTATGGAGAGGATGAGTAATGTTTCTTCATCAAGCAGTTTTTTTGCTTTCTTAAGTAATGTGGGGATAAGAAAAATACCTGCAAGAAACCATAATATCAGGAAAAAGCCCAGTTTCATGATACTTAAGAGTGTTTCCATTCCTTCAATCTCCTGAGTCACCGAGATGGTTGAAAGCAGCACCATCAACATTATTACCACGATATCTTCAACTATCAATACTCCAACCACAACACGAGTAAAATGCTGTGTTTTTATTTTTAATTCATCAAATGCCTTGATGATGATCGTTGTCGAGGAGCTTGCAAGCATTCCTCCCAGGAACACACTGTCCATCAAAGACCAGCCCATCCAGGTACCAAGGAGATAACCGGACAGGGTAATGACGATTATCTCAACGATGGCAGTAATGGATGCAGGTCCCCCCACACGCTTGAGTTTTCTGAAACTGAATTCCAGACCAAGACTGAAAAGCAGAAATATCACACCAATTTCCGCAAGCGTTTCAACATTGTCTATGTCAGTGACTGATGGAGTGAAAGATATGTAGGGGCCTACAATAAAACCAGCTATTATATATCCGAGGACAAGGGGCTGTTTGATCTTCCTGAACAATAGTGTTGTGATTGCCCCGGTCATCAGTATCAGTGCCAAATCGGTTATTAAACCCGGTAAATGCCCCATCTCTTAGTTAATAATTGCTGGTTCAGACAAAATTAATTAAAATTAGCAGTTGTAGTTCTAAGATGAGAATATTACGAACTCTGTTTTATAATGTTTTTTTATGTTTTGTAAATGTCCTGTTTGTCTGAAAGTAAGAAGAAAAGAGATCATTGTTGTTAAGAAAATGAGAGTAGGGGTATAATATTCTAAAGGCTTAAAGAAATCAGCCAGTTATTGCAGACGACAGATCGCATGTTATTTTACCAGCCTGGCGAAAAGTTAAAACCGAATTGGCCGTTGGAAAAACCTCCGTTTTGAAGGGGGAAGGCATAGAACGGTTCTATGACCATATAGCCAAATACATTAATTCGGAGTGATATCCCCGTGCTGAAAACAGGATATCTTTCGGTATTGTCGATTGCTGAAACAGGATTTATGTCGAAACGGATATCGTTTTTGCTGTTCCAGGCAAGACCTGAATCGAAAAAGAGGCTGGCTTCAGTGAGAAAGTATTTGGATTTGATCAGGGCATATCTCTCAGGTCCTGTCACAGGTATCCTTAGTTCGGCATTGCCTACAAGGATCTTTGATCCGCTCAGCCATGCTACATCGAAAGTATTTTTTTCTATATTGTCGTATCTGCTGCCGGAAATATTTTCATATCCTCTTACAAGCCAGGGATAGCCTATGTAGAATTCAGGCAGGACGCCTCCTTCTGCACCCTTTCCGTACATGCCGTAATTATATATCCGGAAAGCAAAACTGACCGGTTTGACATATAAATACTGCCTGTAATCCACTAGTGATGTAAATACATCAGCTGAACCAAAATATTTATCAGCCTGCAACCTTGTCCGGTGCCCCCTCATAGGTGAGGTAAGACCGAAATAGGAATTATCCTCGACATAGGCCAGTGACAATTGCTGGTAGCTACTTCCCTTAGGGGCAGGGAGCTTTTCCCTGCTTGCTCCCATATATGCTCCACTAGTAGGATCGTAATAATTATTGTACCTGTCAATTCTGTAGTAATACCATGAAGCTGACATGCCTGCCTCAAACCTTCTGGTCTGTGAAAGGGGATAAGATGCAAAAAGAGATATATTGTCTTCGAATAGCCTCAAGTAATTGATAACAATGTTATTCACAGGATAAGCCACAATTTCATCTTCATCAACTTCAATATTCAGAGTGTCAGAGGTATAAAACATATTTCCCGAGAGATAGGGGATATGAGAGAGTGAAGCACCCCATTTAATTTTTGTTTTCTGATTGATATAAGCCAGCTGGCCTGAAAAATCATATATCTGTCCGTTAAGGGAAAGTGAGGAATAAAGCTGGTTGTTCCCAACCATGTCGCTGAAGATCATATTGATGCTGCCACCCTGGTTGTTCCCGTACATACCGGTTGATAAGCCTATATTTGCAGTGTTTGAGATATAATCGAGTTTGAATTTCGATCTGAAAGGGATGGATTTTATTGAATCGGAAGGCAGATCCTTTATGTCGTGGCGGTGGTAAAGGTTAGTATCTACCAGGTTATATGCAGCATGTTCGATGGGCGGAAGAATACCCGGCTCATAATCAATTTGATCTTTGTTTGTTATGACTGGATCAAACTCTGTATCACTGGCTGCATATATCTTATAATTACCTTTCAGATAATAAGTATATGCAATAAGGTCTGTGTTGCCTGCCACGCTTATTGCAGGTGAATAAGCTGTAATACCGCTTATACCTGTCATCAGGTCGGTCAGCCTGAACAACATTTCAGAATCGGGGTCATACCTGTAAAGATTTCTGAAACCATCAGCATCTGAAAGGAAATAAATGGATCTGCTATCAGGCGAAAAACAAGGATTTAGATTATAGGCTCCGTCAAATATATCCAGTATCTCCACAGATTTGTTTTTTACATCATACAGGGCCAGGTTAAAACCATATTTCCTTTTACCTTTTATATCATTAAGCTTTTCCTGTGAAAAAACAATATAATTACCATCTCCCGACCATGATGGGTGAAGATTTGAAGGGAAATCCCTTGTCAGCCTTTCAACATCTCCTGTCTCAGGATAAAAAAGATATAGGTCATTCATTCCGTCAACAAGACCGGATACAACTATTTTTTTACCATCAGGCGACCAGGAAGGATTTGAAAAAGCAGGGACCCCGTTCAGAGTATACTCATGAATGATCCGTGATTTTCCGACGTCCATTATGGCAAGTTTATTTTTCCCTTTACTGAAAACAACAAAAGCAAATTTCTTTGAATCGGGAGACCAGGTGCCGGACGATTCGATGAAATTAAAATCGTCTATCTCATTGTTTCTGACTACACTTGACAATTTCTTTACAATTTTACCACTGGAAGTCTCGGCCAGAAAAAGGTCAAGAGTAAAGATGTTTTTTTCTGAGAAAAAAGCAATATGTTTCCCGTCAGGGCTCAATGAGGGGGATATATTAGTTTCTCCGCCATTCATCTCATTTATCAGTAATTTACCTGGTAGAACATCGGAATCCCTGTCGATATATTTTTTAAAATGCATTTCCAGAGCACTTGTCCATATACCGGAAAGCGTTTCTTCATTATATCGGAGTACCGTATCGGCCGCTCTGCTAAAGCCGTACAATGCTGTATTCTTAAGCAGGGGTACTATTATTGTATCACCCCAGGTTTTCCCGGCCATAGCCCAGAAAGCATGGCCGTAGCGGTAAGGGAAATATTCTGAATTTGTTGTCATCTTTTTGAGTGACGGAATATCATTATTAAGAACTGCATCCCTCATCCACATGGTAGTATTGGGATCATAACTGCCAAGTGACAAATATTCAGCCATCCCCTCAATCATCCAGAGAGGAATATTATTTATCGACATGTTCTGGGCCGAGTCACTTCTTAATAGTAGGTTATACTGAAATGCATGCACTAGTTCATGCCCTAGAGTATGATCAGTTTGTGCAAGAGATGAGGCAAAGGGCATTATTACCCTGTTCTTTAAGGATTCAGTCACTCCGCCTGTTCCTGTTCCGACAAGACTGCTTATGGTATTTGTTTGTTGAAAGTCAGCATGATTGCTATAGAAGATAAGGGGGTTTTTTATATTAAAAGTATCCTTGAAAACTGTCTGATGCATCAGATACCATTTTTCTGACCATTGTGAAAGACTGTTTAATACAGAGTCATTCTTCATGTAATGATATATTTCAAAATTGGGAGTTTGTAATATATCATATTCGAATGTTTTATACCCCGGCTTGTTTCTGCCAAAATACTGAGCATACATTTCGGGGCTGAACAAAATACAAGTGCTGAACAGAAGCAGAGTAAATAATCCTCTGTAGCTTTTTAAAAGTTCTCTGTGTCGTTTTTGCAGATCCATGGTAATTCTCTTTAATAATTCCGGTTTTGCAACAGAAACTGATCAAAGTCGATATCAAAAAATCTGACAATTCTCTATGAACAGGTATTCAAAAAATATGCCATTATTAAGCAGCTATTCAATAGCTCTTTTTATATAGGGATGAAGATGTAGGTGATATTAATCCATCTTACTTACTTAATAAACACCTGAACGGAAAGAAAAATTAATGATTTATTACTGTAGGTTACTGATACTCATTTATTTTTTTATAGCTTTGTCGTTCGAAAAAAGCAAGCATCAGCAGAGGGGCAGGGTTTAAAAATATTGCTTACAGCAGGGATATTGTAATGAATAGGACAGGCAGACAGGGAAACAGAAGGTATTACACTTATAAGGCTGCACTAGGAATCATATTCTGTTTCAAATAAAATGCATATAGTCTTCGTTATTATAAATTTACAAGGGGATTTGAGTATAAGTATTAACAAATAGTATAATAAGTAAAAACAACAAAGTAGAAAAGGAGAAAAGAAATGGAAAACAATGAAAAAAGAGAACAAAAGCCGAACGCTGAACATATTTCAGAAGGAAGGTTAAAAATAGCCCGGATGGAAGGGATTTCAAAAGGTGCATGGGTGACAGCTGTCATCAGTCTTGTTGTATTAATAGCCCTCGCTGTATTTGCTTTTTATCTTCATAAGACTGACCATAATGAACAAGTGGCCTTAATGGAAGAACAAAAAGTGACATTCTCGAACCAGCTTATTGAACGGGATTCTGTTATCAATGACTGGCTGATGACTTTTGATCAGATAGAAAAGGATCTTGCACTTATAAAAGAAAAGGAAAAAATGATAACGATGGGAACATCTGATTCCGAGTTTTCAAGGAGCAGAAAAGATCAGATATTGCAGGATATAAAAGATATTAACACTCTGCTTGAAGCTAATAAAGAGAAGATAGCTTCATTGAATGCACAGCTAAAGAAAGCTGGTGTTTCCATGAAGGCTCTTGAGGAAAAAGTTGCCTCACTGGAAGCTTCTGTTGCCCGGTATGAATCTGATATCAATGAGATGAAACAAATCCTCGCCAGTAAGGATGTCGAAATTGAGCAGCTTAGTAATAAGGTGGAAGAAATGGATAATACTATTGCCAGTCAGATTGAAACTATCACTACTCAGACAGAAGAAATGAACACAGCTTTTGTTGCATCAGGAACTTTTAAGGATCTTAAGGAGAAAGGCCTGTTGTCCAAAGAAGGAGGATTCCTTGGAATAGGGAAAAAAGAATCACTGGTGGAAGATTTCAGTGATAGTCTGTTTGCACAGGTTGATATTACAGAAATGAAAATTATCCCTGTTAATGCAAAGAATGTCAAACTTATCACTGAGCATCCCACAGGATCCTACGAACTTGTAAAACAGGATGAAAAAACTGTTGAAAGTATTGAAATAAAAGATCCGGAACAGTTCTGGAAAATATCCAGATATGCTGTTGTAGAACTAATAAAATAAACAAGTCTCTTCAGGTCTATAATATAGATTATCCTTCCTAAAAGACATCTCATAACTGTAGTTACAGTGTTGAGAGATGAGAAAAAAATACGGAGTTATGCGAGAATATAACTCCGTATTTTTTATGTTAAGGTAAATGATAAAAAGCTTTGCTGTCTTTGATTTTTATTTATTAAATTGAAATCTGTTTTATGTGTTCTTTGCATGTTATAAAAATTATAAATGATCAAAACAATTTCAAATGAATAAAATCCTGTCTTTCTTATCTATCCTGGTTTTTATTATTTCAAATAATGCCTGTTTTCAGGGAGAAAAGATATCTTCTGTTTTTCTTGATTATGACAGATCTGTTCTTCAGGCTGCCTATGCTGCATCCAGATTGGAAGATGCTCTTGCCGATAGCGGTTATGACCTGGCTCAAAACGCTACAGAAGGTGCTTTTATTATCAGGATAATGGTTGATACCGCCGGTTTCCCTGATGAAGCTTATTCAATTGAAAAAGGAAGAAAAGATTTAATTATACAGGGGGGAGATGAACGGGGAATGATATATGGGTGCCTGTCAGTATGTGAAGATCTAAGCAATGGAATAAGGCTTAACAATATTGAGTCGGGTAATGAGCAGCCATATTATCCCCTCCGTGCTATAAAACACAATACATCGTGGGATTCCTATCGCCCCAGTTCAGCCCTTGATCAGCACTATGAGACACTCCGTGATCTCAATTACTGGAAGGCTTTTCTTGACATGATGGCTGATAACCG
>DAINPM010000030.1:17801-23904 GCA_036743455.1 Bacteroidales bacterium
GTATGGGCTGATCTGAAATATAACTGGTCGCATGCCCATTCAACACCTAAGCTGGTAAAGGTACACGGTGGCAAAATGTATGACACTTTTTACAATCCGGAACCTGAAGGATATAAAATAACATATACAGCCCGGAATGAAGATTTTTTTGCTCTCCGCTGGGGTGTGCCGGATTTTATCAGATCTCATATTGCACATAACAGTCACAGCTATAACGGAGGATATTTTATTGGTTCTGAAACATATATACCAGCTCTGGACTATTTCACCCCGGAAAATATTGAAGTTAACTGGAACTATGCCTTTGAGCGCCAGTGGTTGTTCTATAAACTATGGGGCAGGTTATTATATGATCCGGAGACCGGAGATGATGTTTTCGAAGCAGAATTTGTCAGACGGTATGGTGATGCAGGCCTTAATCTGCTGGAAGGTTTTTCTCTTGCATCTTCAACACAGTTAAGAATAGCTTCTCTTTATGATTGCGGATGGGATTTTACTCTTTATAGTGAAGGATTAATGGCCCTCACAGGTGATTCTACACGTTATATTTCTGTTGACAGGCTGATATCACAGCCGCCTCTGGACCCTGATTATGTTTCAGTTAAAGAATATGTGGAAACCCTGCATAATGGTGGTTCTTTCGGAGACAACAGTGTTATACCTCCTGAACTGGCAGAGGTACTCAGAAATGATTGCGAAAAGGCCCTTACTTTGGTTGAAGATATTGAAGCAGGAGAAAATAATGCCCTTATGTACGAAATATCAGATATTAAGGCATGGGCTTATTTGGGACTTCATCTGGCAGCAAAACTTGATGGAGCTGTTGCCCTTGAGTTATTCCGTACCAAAGGAGGGGAGGAGAATAAGGAAAAGGCAGTGAGAGATCTGGGAAAAGCATTGGATTACTGGGATGAACTTATCGGAATTACCCGGCCAATATACAGAGACATGCCTTTGACCCACTATAATGGCAGTAGTCACGACAGGAACGATAATAACCTTTTTCACTGGGAAAGATTGAGGAAGGAGGTTGCGCAGGATATTAAACTGGCACAGGAAGCTGTCCCAACAGAATGATTAATTCTCTTGACACATCTTTTCAGATTATGGCGGGCCACAGAGCACCTGTCTGCTGCTAAAAGTGTATGATTATACTTCTGACTTTGAGTACATACTATATCTATCTGACTGGAAAGTTAAGGAAAGCGCTGTTGCTGACAAAAGCTATCCTTTTACCATCAGGTGACCAGTTGGGGACATTCATAGTTCCTTGTCCACCAAACACATATGCAATGATCACCGGTTCACCTCCTCTGGCTGGCATCAGCCTTATATAGACTCTCTGATAGAATGGATGTTCGTCAGACGGGACACTGCGTGGGAAGGAGATGAACACTATCCATTTACCATCAGGTGAGATATGAGGAAACCAGTTATTAAGCTCGTCGAATGTAAGTTGTTCCGGATTCTTTCCCTCAGGAGACATTCTCCATATCTGGCTGTTGCCGGTTCTGTCGGAATTAAAATAGATATATTTACCATCCGGTGAATATTCCGGGCCATCGTTCAATCCGGGAGTATTGGTAAGTGTTATCTCACTGCCTCCCTTTGACGGGATTTTGTAGATTCCCCAGTTGTCATTTCTTACAGCTGTATAGACAAGATATTTTCCATCAGGAGACCAGCCATGCAGATATGAAGGGCTGAGTTCAGTGACCCTTCTTGCTTCACCACCCTGTCTGGGAACAGTAAAGATTATTGATTGCCTTTCTTCTTTTGTGGAACTGCTTATCCCCATTTTCTTTCCGTCAAATGATATTACATGATCATTGTTATTATTGATGGCTGCTCCGGTTTCTATCCTTGATGGTTTATTTGTTCGCAGATCGAAATCAAATAAAGCCCCTTCACTGTTGATTACAAATATATTTTCATCTATCATCCAGTTGGGTGCCTGAACGGAATTCTCAGCACTATAGACAATCCTGCGGTCTCCGGTTATTACATCCATCACTTCAATGTGACTACCTATATAATCACGGTAAGGTTGATAATCCTCCGGGGGAGGGACAACGATTCTTACATTTTTAAAAGTCACACTCTCCTGTGTTTCAGTATTGCCGGAAGAAACGAATAATCCAGTGTAGACTTCTTCTCCCAGGTCAAGACAAGTAACTTTCTCTTCAAAAAATCTTTCTCCCATTTTTGCAGCCGACATAATAACTGAGTTTCCGTTTCTTTCAATCTGGATTACATCAGCGCTGTCAACAGGCAGGTTTTTTTCAATCATATCAGCCGACGGATTGAGTCTGTAGTGGAGTGAAACATCTCCTTTGCCTGAGACTGATGCAGTTACGGCCGGAGAGTTGGCTTCAAGACTGTGACGTATCATCCACCCTGTTCTTCCTGAAGGGTCCCTGTTATCGTCAGTCTTCTTAATGTGAGCACGAAGAATAAAATTGCCGCTCATTTTTCTGTAAGTGTAAAGTATTTCATCTTTATGAGATCCGATACCTTTCCCTGCTCCAGTAACAGTTATTTCCTGTTTCCCTGGATCGTATACAGAGGTACCGGAAATTTTTTTATTACCGATACTTGTATTACCGGTAAATACTCCTGTATCCTGGGCCTCTGTTGGCCTTAAAGGAAGTACTATCAGCAATAAACAGCTTAGAAGAAGTTTTGATTTCATGATGATCAGGAATTAGTTATTTCAGAAATAAAATGATATCTGATATGGTATAGTAAAAGATAAAGAACCCCGGATTATAGGTTCCCGGATCCGGGGTTCACCTGCTTTTTATACGGATATTAAATCCATAATTTGTCATAGGTTCTTCCTGAGCTATCCCATTCAGGAGTAGCGTCAAAGTATTTTGAACCTTTTTGGAGTGTTGATTTCAGGTAATCATCATTCAGGTCAATACCGAGTCCCGGGGCATCAAGAGGCACATTGGCATATCCTTTTTCAATGAATGGTTTTGATCCTGTCAGTTTGATGATATCTTCCCAGTTAGGAACATCGACATTGTGGTGTTCCAGGCAGAGGAAGTTTTCAGTGGCTGCTGCTACATGGACCATTCCCATAAATGCTATAGGAGTACTGTTGGTGTGAAGAGCCATGGGTATACCGGCTTCTTCAGCATAGTCACCAATTTTTTTGGTTTCCAGTATACCTCCTGCACTGACCATATCAGGATGAACGATATCAACAGCATGAGCATCAATGAGATTTTTGAAACCACCGAGTAGACCTCCCAGCATATAAATATCTTCTCCCGTACATGTTGGTGTTTCAATAGCATCAGTGATAGTTCTCCACTGATCGGTATAGTACCATGGGACACAATCTTCCAGCCATCCGAGCCTGTATTTATCCAGAGCTCTTCCCAGACGGATCATCTGGTTCATGTCGAAGTGTCCAAAATGATCGACAGAGATAGGTATTTCGGTTCCTACAACGGCACGGACCCCTTCAACAATTTTGCAGATCTCTTCAATACCTTTATCAGTGATCTGGACCTGTGTGAAAGGATGATCCAGTTTCCAGTAGTCAAGGTATCCGCCATCTGCATAACTTCTCCCCATATACCAGTTATTAATTCCTCCTCCATTTTCTTCCCAGTGTTTTGTGTTAACAAGGGTGTCGGGTATATGACTTATCTGATGTATTCCGAGGTCCATTTTGAGCCATGTGAACCCTTCAACAGAGAATCTGTTTTTTAATTTCTCCAGTTGCACAGCAGGATCTCTGTGTTCAGGTGTGTCGGCATAGAGGCGCACTTTATCCCTGTATCTTCCTCCCAGAAGCTGCCATACAGGTACTCCCAGTGCTTTCCCGCAGAGATCCCAGCATGCCGTTTCCACAGCACTTACACCAACACCCTGCCGGCCATGAAAACCATATTGTTTGATAACCTTGAAGATCATTTCCACATTGCAGGGGTTCAGACCTACTATTTTACTTTTCAGGAATAATGCAAGACGCTGATCGGACCCATCTCTTACATCACCTATTCCGTAAATACCCTGATTGGTTTCAATACGGATAATACGGTTTGCAAAGCGGTTGCCATTACCTTTTTCAGCAACTCTCAGATCAGTGATTCTCAGTTCAGAAGGACTTGATGAGCGGGATACTCTCTGTGTTGTCTGAGCAATGGTATCTTCTATTGAGAGATGCATCAGTCCGCCCAGGGCAATGCCGCCCAGAGCTGCTTTCTTAAGGAAATTACGGCGATCGTTTGAAGTTGAAGGATCAGAGATCTCAGTCAAAAGGGCTTCCCTTTCGGCCTGTTCACTTTTTTTTGTCTGTTCATGGATTCTTTGTAGAGTAGTTTTCATAGTTAGATGAAGGTTTTAGTTGATAAAAAGAGATATTATGGTGTTGTAATAAGAGACATTAAAAGGGAATATAATTACTATTAAAAGATTAAGGGGAATGATAGTTATATAAATATACAATATTTGTATCGTTCCGAAACATTAAAATACTTTAAAAACTTTGGGTAGGAATAAATAAGAAGCCGTCTTTTTTTGTTTAATAAGACGGCTTCTGTAATCAGACCTGATCTTCTCAAGAATGAAAAATACTTTTATCTGAAGGGTATTTGTCTCACCAGTTTCTCTCCTTCATAAACCTGTCAAGAGCCTCATCGGTCATGGGTAATTTCCCGTGTTGTTGTTTGACAAATTCCAGAAAGTCTTTTATTATCTCCGGTGGCCACTGGCTGTCAATCTGACCTGATGTGTATTTACCTTCTTTAATACGGGTAATACCAAACGCATCGCGTATCTCAGTGACTTCTGCAGTAGAGACAGCTTCGTCCACCAGGTGGGCAGGTATAAAAAGCACTCCATGGCTTTTTGCCAGAACAACATCCCCTGGTAACACTGTTGCACGCCCTATGCGGATGGGAACATTGATCGATGTTAGCATCATCTGTTGCAGGAAAGAGGCATCCATCCCTTTCGACCACGAGTTGAAGCCCTCTATCCTTAATAAGCCATCCGGATCTCTTATGGTACCGTTGACAATAATGCCCCTCTTTGACTTGGTAAAAATTGATGTGCCAAGAATATCTCCTAAAATCGGACCATCATCAACCTTCCCATATGAATCAGCTACATATACATCACCATCGGTGAGAATATCTATCGGCCATGAGTTGGTAGGCGGATTAGTTCTGTTTTCCCTTTTACCCTGCTCTTTGACCCATTCATCGAAGTCGGGCCTTAAAGGCATATACTGTGCTGTTACCACACGACCAGTCATTGCCTGATCCGGGTGAAGAATTGTCCAGTTACCTTCAAACTGATTTAAATAACCCCTGTTACGTAATACTGCCCAAACAGCTTCAATTGGCAGTTTTTCAAGTCTTTCAAGTAACTCATCCGATACTTTTGGTCTTCCGTCGGCAAATCGTTCTCCTTTCCATTGGGCTGTTATTGCTTTAATATATTCGGGTGAGGATCCTACATTCTGAGAAAAAGATGTTAAATACAAGAAGATTATGCTAAAAAGCAGAAGGATTTTTTTCTTCATAACAATTCGTAATATTAGTTAAGAAATTATTAATTACCTGCAGAAGTGCCTTTTTGATTAATTGGATATCATATAAAAAAGTAAGGAGTCAGAATTAACTAACTCCTTACAGATAAATTATCTGACAAAACAATACATACTTAAAAAATGATGTATGTTTTTTCCATTTTTAGGGTAATTTGACATCCCAGAATACTCTGTTTATCATATCATCAATGCCATCTTCAAGAACTGCAACAGCAGCCTGGTAATTACTTTTATTATTTGATAATTCAGCATCAGGATATGTGTATCTGTGAACAAATCCATCACCGCCACGTGCCAGCAGCTGATCGTCCCATTCATTTCTGTTCAAAGCAGGATAGCCGCTTCTTCTGAAGTTAGACCAGGCTTCTGCTCCGTTTCTAAGACAAACAACCCAATACTGGGTATTAATCAGATCAAGAGCGTTAGCAGTATTGTATGCCACATTGGCCTGTGCTATATAATCGTCTTGTTCAGCTTCGGAGATGGGTGCATAACTGGATCCGGTTTCAGAAATGTACAATGCCATAACAT
>DAINPM010000031.1:0-23837 GCA_036743455.1 Bacteroidales bacterium
AAAGTTGAAAAAGTTAAAGGGGGTTGAAACGGTTTTATTGCCACTGCCCCGGTGGAACCTGTACTATTGGAAGTCCAGCCCTCCGGGCTGAAGAACTTTCTGTGCTGTTTTGTGCGAAAGACACCCATATTTACAAGAAAAAATTACCCTTTTATTTATAAATCACTTGGTTGGCATTTTGGAGGCCTGAAAACCGCACAAAACAGGAGAATACCAGAGGGTTGAAATAGCCTTCCCTGACAGATTTAATATTTCTTGTATACTTCTAATAGTTTTTTTCTGTTATCTATAAAAAGTAATATGATAACAGCTAATATAAAGAAACATGGAATCATTATTCTGCCGTAATAAAGAACACCATTTTCAGCTTTTGAGGGAGGAGTAAAATCGCTGATAAGTGTTATCAGACCCGAATGTATTGTTTTTATCCTTTCAATTTCCTGTCTCTTCTCAATCAGTTCATAAATATCTTCATGAAGTAACTGCGTTTCATAATCCTGAAGGAATATCATCTGCCCACCTTCTCCTGGTATCAGTTTCCTTGTTTCTTCAAAATATTTTACTTTCTGAAGACTATCCAATTGCTCAACCTCATAATCAATGCGCTTAAGTAAATCTTCAGCCTGACTAAGTCTGAGTTCATTCTGAGCCTGATAGAACTGGTTTTTTTCAATATATTTAATTATTCCATCACGAATAACTGATAGCTCCTGTGGTATGGTCGTTTTCACCCTTATAAGAAAACGGTCTCTCATACGGACATTAACTGTATCAAGAACATTGTGTCTGTTTTTAAAATCCACATAATCAGGAATATAATCTGATCCGCGGTCTATTATCCAGAAAGCTTCTATGTCTTTGATATTAATTATCCCGGATCTGGGCACAGATAGAGCAGATGCAAGTTCGTCAAAGTTTTTTCCCTCACAGAATGTATGAAGCTTGTTAATGTAACTTATCATTTCATCATTTGGAATAGTATTGCTCCTGAAGATAATATCTGAAAAATATAATCTCTCAGTTGATAATTTTAGGGAAAATGACAGGGCAACTCCTGCTATAAGGCTCATAGCCAGCCAAAACCATTTTTTTACAAGAAAAAAGAATACGATAAGAAAACCTTTACCTATGGCTTTAGATCCCCTTCTAATGCTTTTCCCTAAACGGTACATCAGATCAAGAAGATCAATTTCATTGTCAACCTTATCTGTTGATCCTGTTTTTTTTGACATGAGTGTTTGATTCTATATCAATGAAAAACAAATTTATAAATAATAGTAAATAATGCAATTACAATTTTAAATCATTTGTATGATATTTTTGCCCAGCTCCATAATCAGAGGTTTGTAATCATCAATAAATTCACCGGTAACCCTGTTTGCAATAACACTGCAAAAAGTGATCGCTTTATGTCCGAGAAGAGCTGCCAGTCCATAAATAGCAGAACTCTCCATTTCATAATTGCATATAACTCTTCCCCTGTAGTTAAACTCCGACAATTTTTTGTTTAATTCATTGTCGAAAGGGTCTAAGCGCAAATGTCTTCCCTGTGGGCCATAAAAACCTGGGGCGGAGATAGAAATTCCTTTTAAAAAATTATCAGATAAAAATAAATCTGTGAGATCTTTGTGGGCATTTACAGCATAAGGGTAGGGAAGAGTGTCAGGCCATTCCATGTATTCTGTCAGAACATCGGCTAATAAGGTGTCCAGTACCCAGTCATACCCGGAATAAAAGTGCAATAATCCGTCAAAACCCACAGCTGTTTCCGTCATGACAAATGATCCTGCAGGGACATCCTTGCGTAATCCTCCTGAAGTCCCCAGTCTTATCAGGTTAAGTGATGTCAGATCCTCTTTTGGTAAGCCTGTCATAAGGTCAATATTAACCAGAGCATCAAGCTCATTAAGAACAATGTCTATATTGTCTGTCCCTATTCCGGATGAGATAATTGTTATTTCACTGCTGCCATAGAAACCTGTAACAGTTTTGAATTCTCTGTTTTCCTTTTTTACTCTGACATCATGAAGAAGCACAGAAAGCATATCAACACGGCCGGGATCACCAACAATTATGATATTCTCAGATATATCTTCAGGAAGCAGGTTCAGGTGGTATATACTGCCATCTTTGTTGGTTATCAGTTCTGTTCTTTTTTGCATTAAGTAAATTTTCACCTAATGTAATGTTTTTTATCTGATGAAAATACAATCATCGAGACAGATAGTATAACTTCAAATAAGTCAAAAGCTTAAACAGTTAAAAATTGTTAATTCAAACAGGTTTTATTTGTTCATTTTGAAAGTATACGGACTTTAGAATATCTTTGTCTGGTTTTTTTTTAAAATGTTGAACAAATTTTAATGATAAAGCATAATATTATGCCATATCAAATTTTTACATATGTATTGAGATTCCGCTTATCTTTTTTCATACTGCTCTTCCTGGCAAAAGCTGTTTCAGGAACAGCTAATTTCATTCAGGAAGAGGATAAAAAGCGGATAATAGCCGTCAGAGCTTCTCAACCTCCTGAAATAGATGGTGTTTTGGATGACGAGGCATGGAGAGATGTACCTGTGGCAGATAATTTTATTATTTACAGTCCGGATAACGGAAAACCGTCAAACTTTGAAACGCAGGTAAAAATTGTTTATGACGATATTGCCCTTTATGTTGGGGCATTTATGTATGATCCTTTTCCAGATAGCATTTTTGTTGAATTAGGAGAAAGGGATGGAGACAGGATGATAAATGCTGATAATTTCAGTATCGAGTTGTGTCCGTATAATGATGGCATAAATGGTTTCAGGTTTAAAGTTACGGCCTCCGGAGTTCAATCTGACAGCAGGATAGAACAATTTGAATTTGGCATGCCTGGGGGAGGACGTCGTGGTGGCGGAGGTGGAATGATGATGGCCGGAGGCGGTGGTTTTGGTGCGCAGGATAACTGGGATGCTGTATGGGAGAGCGATGTTAAGATAAATGAAAAAGGATGGGTGGCTGAATTTAAAATACCTTATTCAGCTTTACGGTTTCCAAAGGAAGAAATTCAGACATGGGGAATAAATTTATGGCGTGAAGTAAGAAGAATAAAAGAGCAGTCTTCCTGGAACTATGTTAACAGAGATATAGGTTCTTCTATCAACCATCTTGGTGAATTATGTGAGATATGTGAAGTTGAACCTCCTTTAAGACTTTCTGTAACACCTTATATTTCAGGTTATGTTGATAAATATACCGGAAATGATGCTTCATTTTCATACAATGGTGGCCTTGATATAAAACTGGGTATAACAGAAAGTTTTACGGTTGATGCAACGCTTATACCTGATTTTGGACAGGTTCAGGCTGATGATCAGATACTCAATCTTACTCCTTTTGAAGTTATGTATAGTGAAAAGAGGCCTTTTTTTATGGAAGGGACAGAACTGTTTGATAAAGGAAGAATTTTTTATTCAAGAAGAATAGGAAGTACACCTAAGCTTTTTTATAATGTTTATGATACCCTAGAAGCTAATGAGATAATTGTTGAAAACCCTCCGGAAGCCGGAATGATTAACGCCACGAAACTGTCAGGACGTACTCATTTTGGTCTTGGTATAGGGGTATTAAATGCAATGACAGCAGAAATGAATGCTGTTATTGAGGATACTATAACAGGATTATCCAGGTCTGTTAAAACACAACCATTTACCAATTATAATATTCTGGTTCTTGACCAGAACCTTGGAAACAGTTCGTATGTAAGTCTGATTAATACAAATGTTCGCAGAAGAGGGACGAAAGATGATAATTTCTATACTTCCAATGTTACAGCTACCGATTTTATGCTGCGGACAAAAAATAACCTTTATTCAATCTCAGGTGCTATTGCTCTCAGCCAAAAGTATTATGATTCCAGGGATACTGAATTCGGTCACTCATACGATCTGCGTATGGGAAAAACAGGTGGAGCTTTTAGATTTGAATACACCCTGAGTGGTGTTTCTGATACTTACGATCCGAATGACATGGGATACATCCGGAGAAATAATGAATTCAGCAATGAACTGCAGTTTTCATATAACATTAACAGACCAGTATGGAGAATTAACAGCTCCAGAAATAGCATTCAGTTTGATTATTCCCAGTTATATTCACCCAGAGTCTTCACCCGCACACAAATAAGCCTTTCTTCTTTTACTATCTTCCGGAATCATTCAAATGTAAACCTCCGGTTCGAATATTCTCCGAAAGGGATGGACGATTATTTCGAACCCAGAGTGGATGGATGGTTCTATCACAGCGGGAAAGAAATCCAGGCTTCTTTTTCCTACGATACAAACAGAGATAAAAAATTCTTTATTGGAACGAATTTTTCTTTGACTAAAATATGGTCAGAGTATGACCAGAGAAACTATATGGTTTCCTTAAATCCGGGTATTCGTCTGAACAACAGATTGTCCATTAATCACATGTTTTCGTATCAGTCTCAGTTAAACGATTTCGGCTATGTGAATAATTATGAATCAGGAGAAATATTCTTTGGTAAACGGAATAATAAAACATATATGAATACACTTTCTGCCGGATATATTTTCTCCTCTGAAGCATATCTGTCATTAAGATTACGCCATTACTGGTCGCGTGCAGATTATACCAATGATTATTTTCTCCTGACAGAAAATGGGGAACTTGATCCCGATACCCCTTATACAGGTATCCATGACAGTAATTTTAACTCCTTTAATGTGGATCTGGTTTATAACTGGCGTTTTGCTCCGGGTAGCGATATTTCCATTGTATGGAAAAATGCAATATATAGTTATGGCGATTTTATTTTTAATAACTTTACTGACAATATTGATTATATGTTCAATTCTCCACAGAGCAACAGTATCTCTGTTAAGATATTATACTATCTTGATTATCAATATTTGAAGAGAAGGAAATAAGTATCAAACAATATTATCTGATTAACATGATACAGCGTATCCAATCAGTTTACCTTTTTTTAATCTCTCTATTTTCATTTCTGTCATTGACGGGAAATTTGTTTTCTTTTACAAATGATTCAGGCAGGCTATTTATAAGCCTCTTTCCGTTAAATACGGAACTACCTGTGCCTGGAAGTTTCTTTCCGGTATTATTAAAAGTGACTTTTATTTTGCTTATCCTTATTGCACTTATTGCACTGACAACTCTTTTTCTCTTCAGGTACAGAAAGATACAATTAAAACTATCTTTGCTGCTTATTATTCTTTCAGCGATTCTTATTCTTGTAATGATCTCCTTTATGTATTTATTCTCAACTGCCGGTAATGCTTCTGTAAGCCCGTGCATAAGTTACTTATTTCCTTTGTTGATGTTTATATTTTCAATATTGGCATACAGAGGTGTCAGGAAAGATGAGTTACTTGTAAGATCATACGAAAGACTGAGGTAGGTTTTTTTAATATAAAGCAAACCAATTATGTTCTTACTTTATATAATATGCATATTCTCCTGATCTGTGATTTTTTCACAATAAAGACATTTTAGAGTCACATTTTTTTTGGATACAACACGGAAGCGTGTTTTAACCTGTTCGAAATTTGTTATACATTTGGGATTCATACATTTAGCAATCCCTGTTATATAGTCAGGAACCTCTACCACCTTTTTTTCAACAACCTCATAATCTTTGATAATATTCAGTTTGGCATCAGGAGCAACCAGGGCAATGCGATTAATATCCGCATTTTCAAAATATTTGTCAGCAATTTTGATAATTGCCTTTTTACCAAGCTTTTTGCTCTCCAGGTTTGTCCCAAATGTAATCTGGTGATCAAATTTATCAAGCCCCAGAATATGAATGACTTTGAAAAGATTTTTTGCAGGAATGTGATCAATCACTGTACCATTTTGGATAGCACTGACGCTTAATTGTTTTGGTTCCTTCATTCTGCTGAGAGTTTTACTTAATATTTAACAGTTTGCAAATAATAGCCTGTCTGGTAAAAACACCATTGAGGGCTTGTTCAAAATAATAGGCTTTGGGATTGGAATCAACATCAGGACTGATTTCATTAACCCGGGGAAGGGGATGGAGAATACGCATTGTTGGTTTAGTATCTTCCAGCATCGAATTTCTCAGAACATATATGTTTTTAACTTTTTCATAATCAATAGGATCAGAGAACCGCTCTTTCTGTACTCTTGTCATATAAATAATATCAGCTTTAGAAATAATATTATTAAAATCTGAATGTTCATAGTATTTTAGTCCCAGATTATCAAGATACAGTTTGAATTCATCAGGCATCTTAAGTTCTTCAGGTGCGATGAAATTAAATACTGTATTCCATCTCGACATAGCCATCATAAGAGAGTGAACTGTTCTCCCATATTTCAGATCCCCAACCATGAAAATATTAAGATTATCCAAAGTCCCCTGCGTTTTACGTATAGAATACAGATCAAGCATTGTCTGCGTAGGATGTTGGTTAGCTCCGTCTCCTGCATTAATTACCGGAACAGACGCTATTTCACTGGCATATCTTGCGCTTCCCTCAATAGGGTGTCTTATAACTATCAGATCACTGTAACTGCTTACCATTCTGATAGTATCATGAAGCGATTCGCCTTTTGTCACACTGGAAGAAGATGCATCGGAAAAACCGACAATTTTACCACCAAGTTTGTTAATGGCACTTTCAAAACTAAGTCTTGTACGTGTTGATGGTTCAAAAAAGAGAGTGGCTATTACCTTGCCCTCAAGAAGCTTCTGGACAGGCTCTTTTTCAAATTGTTCAGCCAGGTCCAGAGTCGATATAATTTCCTCTGTCGAGAAATCGTCTATTGACACTAAGCTTCTGTTATTCATAGTATTGCTGGTTTACGGGTTGTTGTTCATAATATTATCAAAATTACTTAACATAATCATTTCAGGAGGGGCTTGTTAATAATTAATTAACAACTTTTATACTTAATGATGTAATTTTGTTCTGAAAATTCATAAGCATATTGTTTTATGCATTTTATCATAAAGCCAGATGATTAATAGTGAGATCATCTATTCTGGATAAACGGGATAACAGATCTTCTTTCAGAGATAATCGTACCTGTATTACTATTTTACATGTCAGATCAAAAACATGTTCGCTTTGTTCTATATCATATTCCTTCAGGAGAGTCATCACATTCTGCATTGCCGAATACGGATATTTCAATTCATATCTTTCACTTAATACCCTCTCAATAAATGAAGCATTTTCAAGAGCTGATCTTGCTGCTGTTTTATAGGCAATAGTCAATCCGCTGACACCAAGGAGTTTGCCCCCGAAATACCTAGTTACTATGATCAATATGTTGGTTAGTCCAAATGATTTTATTTGCCCCAGAATAGGTCGTCCTGCAGTGCCTGATGGTTCTCCGTCATCGTTAATCCTCCAGACATCTTCATCCTTCCCCAAAACATATGCATAACAATGATGTTTCGCATCATGATGTTCTTTCTTAACTTCATCAATTATTCTTTTTACTTCATGTTCATCAGATACAGGTGATGCCAGTGCAATAAATTTGCTTCCTTTTTCCCTGTACAAACCGTATGATATTTTTTTGATGGTCTTATATGTGTCCTGTATATCCATTTTAGTGTGGTAAAATAATAATATTTTATTCAATTTTTCTTAATTGGATCTCTGTGCTCACAGATTTAGATAAAAATGGCTAAATTTGTCGTTTATTGTGTTAATGATGGGTGTATTATTAGATGAGAAAGATCTTCAGAAGCTGATCGTAATTGGTGACAGAATTCTGATAAAACCAAAAGTGCCACAGTCCAAGACAAAGAGCGGACTATATCTTCCTCCGGGGGTAAATGAAAACGAAAAAGTCCAGATAGGATATGTTCTTAAAGTAGGGCCGGGTTATCCTATACCTGCTGTCAGTGATATTGATGAGCCATGGAAGAACAGCAGTGAAGAGCCTAAATATGTTCCTCTTCAGGCGAAGGAGGGTGATCAGGCTGTATATCTTCAGAGCAGTGCTATAGAAATAGAATTCAATAAAGAAAAATATATTGTTGTTCCTCAGTCAGCTATCCTTCTGCTTTTACGTGACGATGGGCTGTTTGAATAAACATGAGCATTATGGAAAACAAATCACTTAAAGGAATAAAGATTCTGATAGTTGAAGATGATCCTGCAAGCAGATTATACCTCAATAAGATTCTGGAAAAAACAGGAGCTGTTCTGTTTAATGCAGGAGATGGAAGCGAAGCTGTATTAAGTGCTATGGATAACCCTGATATCTCATTGATATTGATGGATATCCAATTACCATTATTAAATGGTTACCTCGCAGCAACAAAAATAAAAGAATCAGGACATACCGGTAAAATAATTGCACAAACCGCTTATAGTCTGGCTGATGATCTTGAGAAAATAAGATCATCAGATTTTGATGATTATATAATTAAACCAATTTATCCTGACCAGCTGATCAAAAAATTATCAGATATCCTGGTGAAAAAATAGTTTAACGGACTGGTTAATTTATTCTATTCAGAATAAGCAGAAATTTCCCTGAACTCTTTAATAAAATCTTCAATTTCATATTTCCATCTTTCTTTTTCTGTGGATAAAGAATTACCGGATTCCAGGGTTTTTCTCATTCCATCATCACCTGAAAGTATGTCAAAGGGCATTAACCGGGTTTCATATTCATACGGAGGAAGTCTGAACTTAAGAGATCTTTCTGGCGTTGTTTTGATAACGGCATTGAAAATCTCAAGAGCTGTAGCCACAGGGTAATAGTTTTCGGGATCTGTTACATGTATTTGTATCCCATTACAGTACTCTCCGTTATACTTATTGAATGTGGGTATAAAGCCGTGAACACGAAACACGCAACCACTTATTTTTCTTTTGTCGAGGAAGTCTTTTAATCTGTATGAATTAATAAATGGCGCTCCGGTCAGCTCAAATGGGATAGTTGTACCTCTGCCTTCTGAAATATTTAGTGCTTCTGCGAGAACTGTCCCGGGATAAACTATGGAAGTATTAAGTGAAGGCATATTGGGAGAAGGTAATATCCATGGCAGACCTGTCTCGGTAAATAATGAATCTCTGTGCCAGTCTTTCATCCAGACTATATTAAGATCAGCATTTCTGTAATATTTTTCTTTGATCCACAGAGCCATTTCGCCAATTGTCATCCGGTGACACATTGGTATTGATGCCCCACCCACAAAGGTAAAAAACTCCTTTTTAAGCACCGGACCATCATAGGGTAACCGTCCTATAGGATTCGGCCTGTCCAGTATCCAAATAGGAATACCCATTTCAGAACATGCTTCAATACATAACTTTGTTGTCCAGACATAAGTATAGAGTCTTGCACCTACATCCTGAAGATCAATCACAAAAGCTTCTATCTCTTTTAGCATGTCCCTGTCGGGTTTGCGGTTTTTACCATAAAGGCTGTAAACCGGAACATGTAGCCGGTCATCTTTGTGTCCTTCCCATTCTATCATGTTGTCCTGAGTTTGTCCGAACATTCCGTGCTGAGGACCAAAAATGGCAGAAAGATGTATATCCTTCATTTCTGATAGAATGTCTGTTATATGACAGAAATCTGATGCCACACTTGGAGCATGGCATAAAACACCTGTTTTTTTCCCTTTTAATTGACGGGGAAGCTCGTTTCTTATAATTTCAAGACCAGTCTTTACCATATTATGACATTACGATGTAAAGATAGGTTATAACAACGGATTTGTTTTACCTGAATTAGTATTACCGTATATGAATATTCTTTCATAAGTTTATAGCTTTAATTGCAAAAAAAATGGCTTGTGCTTATAAAAAACAATTCTTCCTTTTATGCTTTGTTCTGATTATGCTTTTGTCCTGCAATGGAAGAGAGGACATAACAATAACTATACTTCAGACTACTGATTTACATGGGGCCATTCTGCCATATGATTACATTGAAAGGTGTAAGACTGATGTCTCTCTTGCCAATATTTCAGGTTATATTAAAAAAATCAGGAAACAAAGGGAGTCACTCATCCTTCTCGACGGAGGCGATATTATTCAGGGACAACCTTTGGTTTATTACTATAATTTTATAGATACTGCTTCAAATCATATTGTATCGGAAGCAATGAACTGGCTGGAATATGACGCTGGAACAGCAGGCAATCATGATATTGAAGCAGGCCATCAGGTTTACGACCGGCTTTCTGAAGAATTTAATTTTCCCTGGCTGGGGGCAAATGCAGTCAATACATTAACTGGTGATCCATACTTCATTCCATATGTAATGATCCGGAAAAATAATCTTAAAATAGCTGTACTTGGATTAATAACCCCGGCTATACCTTTATGGTTACCGGAAGAATTATATAAGGGAATAGAATTCAGAGATATGCTTGAAACAGCCAGACAATGGATGCCGGAAATACAGAAACAAGATCCTGATCTTATTGTAGGTCTTTTCCATTCAGGCTGGGATAGTCGTGACTATAAGAAAAACAAACCTTTTAGTGAAAATGGATCTGCATCCGTTGCTTATAATATTCCGGGCTTTGATATCATTTTTACAGGCCATGATCATAATTATGCCAATGAACAATTTGTAAACAGGAAAGGTGATACTGTTTTGATACTTAATGCAGGTGACAGGGCAGAAAAGATTGCCCGTGCTGATATTACTTTTTCATCAAGCCGTATTAACGGGAAACAAATAAAAAAAATAACAGGAAGTCTTATAGATGTATCGGATTTTAAACCCGACAGAGAATTCACCGGGAGATTCAGTCACCAGGACCATGCTGTAAAAGAGTATGTTAATATGATAATAGGATCTTCAGAAAACACAGTTTCAACACGTGACTCCTATTTTGGTTCTTCATCTTTTGTTGATATGATTCATACGGAGCAGCTTAAACTAACAGGAGCAGATATTTCCTTTGCAGCACCTTTTTCTTTCGATGCAAGCATAGAAAAGGGAGATATTAGAGTGAGCGATATGTTTAAACTTTACAGGTATGAAAATCTTTTATATACAATAAATATGAGTGGTGAGGAGATCAGGAAATACCTTGAGTTCTCATATTCCGGTTGGCTTAACACCATGAATGGGCCGGACGATTATATGTTAAACTATCAAATCAATAAAGACGGAAAACCTTTGCTTATTAACGGAAGAGCATGGCTGAAAAATCCTGTCTATGATTTTGATTCGGCGGCAGGTATTGAATATGTTGTTGATGTTAGAAAGCCAAAAGGAAGAAGAGTCATAATAAAATCAATGAGTGATGGACGTCCCTTCAGCAGACAGGCAGTATACCGGGTTGCTGTAAATTCATTCAGAGGGAACGGGGGAGGAGGGCATCTCACCAGAGGTGCAGGAATTAAAGCTGAAGAAATACCTTCCAGGTTGCTTTGTTCGACCCGGAATGATATGAGATATTTAATGATAGAATCAATTAAGAAGAAAAAAAATATATCTCCGGTACCTTTAAATAACTGGAAAATTATCCCGGAAGCTTGGGTACAGATTGCTTCAAAAAAAGAATACAGACTTCTTTTTGGAGAATAATAATATGTTTGACAGGGTAATTGGCAGACAATTTGTTGAATTTTTTACATGGAACTAAATGGTCAGTGAATTAAAAAATAAAGAAAAACTCCCGCTGGTGGAAGAATTTTTCAGTATACAGGGTGAAGGTTTTTTTTCAGGGAAAGCGGCCTGGTTTATAAGGCTCGGTGGATGTGATATCGGATGTAGTTGGTGTGATTCACGGTTTACATGGGACCCGGGATTATTTCCTGCAGTGGAAACAGACATAATTATTGAGCATGCAATTAAATCAGGATCGGATTCTGTTGTTGTAACGGGTGGAGAACCTCTTATGTGGAATCTAGATTATTTATGTTCAGAACTCAGAAAAAACAAGATCAGTACTTTTCTTGAAACATCAGGAGCCCATCCAATGAGCGGTATGTGGGACTGGATATGCTTGTCTCCCAAGCAAAATATGCCTCCTTTGACTGAAAATTTCCCTTTAGCCAATGAGCTAAAAGTTATAATTCAAAATAAAACTGATTTAATTTGGGCGGAGAGGAACAGAGAACTGGCGGGGAAGAAGTGTAAACTCTATCTTCAACCTGAATGGAGACAATTCGAACAAATTATTCCTGAAATCGTAGAATATGTAAAACATAATACTAAGTGGAGAATATCCCTTCAGATTCACAAGTACATGCACATACCATAAGCAGACTATGCAAACGAAATACATAATTAATATAGTCTTTTTTTCCTGTGTGCTATTATCAGAAATTGTTTCACAGGACCTGCATTCAAGGTCAAACAAAGCTTTGAAGGCATATAATGATGGCTTGAGATCATACGAGTATATTGATTATGAAAACGCGGAGACTTATTTTAAACTGGCTTTATCGTATGATGAAAATTTCCTTGAGTCGTACATGATGCTTGGAGAATTATACAGCAGGCAGAATAAATATGCTCCTGCTGTCGAAAATTATAAAGCTGCTTTTAATATCGATTCTTCTTTTTACAGGCCTGCATATTTTAATCTGGCCAATGCTGAGATGATGATAGAAGATTATTCCGGAGCGCTCCTTCATTACAAAGCCTATCTCCGAAGTGAAAAGACTTCTGAGAAAAACAGACTTCTTGCGATTAAGAACATAAAAAACTGTGAGTTTGCCATCAAGGCTATGCTGGAACCTGTTTCTTTTAATCCGGTCAGTGTTGGAAATAATATTAATACAACGAGTGATGAGTACTGGCCTTCTATTACAGCCGATGGAAAAACTCTCATATTTACACGACAGGAGCTTATTGGGCATTATTCATTGCCTTTCAGGACTGCACAGGAAGATTTTTATATGAGTTACAGGTCGGAAAATGGGTGGGAGCAGGCTGTAAATGCCGGAGCCCCTCTCAATACCTCTCAGAATGAAGGAGCGCAGACCTTATCTTCCAGTGGCAATTACATGTTCTTTACAGCCTGTGAAAGGCAAGGAGGATATGGAAGCTGTGACATTTATTTCTCGGCTTACAGGAATGGAAAATGGACAATGTCGTATAATCTGGGGCCGCCGGTAAATACAAGCGCATGGGAGTCAACACCTTCAATAAGTGCTGATGGTTCCGTGCTTTTCTTTTCCAGCAACAGACCAGGAGGTCGTGGAGGAAAAGATTTGTGGTATACAGTGTTGAATGAAAAAGGGATATGTTCAGAACCGGTAAATCTTGGTGATGTTATAAACACAGAGGGAGATGAAATGTCTCCGTTTATTCATTTCGATGGAAAGACACTCTATTTCACATCAGATGGCAGACCTGGTATGGGAGGCTTTGATATATGGATGAGCAGAATGAAGGATGATAGTACCTGGACAGAACCCCGGAATTTGGGGTATCCTATAAATACAGCCAGTGATGATATGGGACTGGTTATAGAGGCAAGCGGACAAAATGCATATTTCTCCTCAAAACGCGACAATGAGAACGGGAAAGATATATTTTTCTTCAAACTTGATGAATCGGTTAGACCAGATGCGGTAGCATATCTTAGCGGCACTGTAATTGATAAGGAAACAGGCAGATCCCTTATGGCTGAATATGAGTTGATTAATCTGTCTACAAATCGCGTAACTATGAGAAATACTACAGATGAAAATGGCAATTTTCTGATATGTCTGCCTTCCGGATTTAATTACGGAATTAATATTTCAAACCCTGGTTATCTTTTTTATTCTGAAAATTTTATGTTTGAAGGAGAACATTCCGTGATGGAGCCACTTATAAAGAAAATTTATCTTAATCCGCTTAAAGTTGGTGAGAAAATGCTTCTTTCAAATGTTTTTTATGAGATTGATTCATGGGAACTGAAAAAAGAATCTGTAGCTGAATTAAATAACCTTGTAGAATTACTCGCTTTAAATGAAGACATATCGGTGGAAATAGGTGGATATACTGATTCAACCGGAACCGATGAGCACAATCTGATACTATCAGAGAAAAGAGCATTGTCTGTTGTCGATTACCTTGTTAAAAACAAGATAGCAGTGACAAGACTCACATATAAAGGTTATGGCAACACTTCTCCCATAGGTGATAATGTTACTTATGAAGGAAGAAAGATGAACAGGAGGACTGAAGTTAAAATCATAGGAACGAATAAAAAATAAATGGCCGTATGTTATTGGTGACACGGCCATTCAGATCTCATGCTAGAGGGTGAGACAGACATTGATATTGCATGAAAACACTTATCAGATAGCGATCGTAGAATTAAAATATTTATTTATAGATAAATCTGAACTATCTGCAACTTTCACAGGAATGGAAAAATAAATCCCTGAACTGGTTAGTCCGTTGCATTCAATCCGGATAGATCCGTTAAGAACACTTATCAGTTTTCTGGCCAGTATAATGTTAATGGCTGTAACTGTATCATTATATTTACCAAGTGATTGGTTAACATCCTTGGTTTGAAGAAATTCTTTGCATTTAAAATAACCCTGACCGGAGTCCAGAACATAGAAAGTCATCTGGTTATCCCTGAAATAATAACCAATTTTTATATACCCCGATTTAGTATTATTTAAAGCACTCTGAAAAAGACTGCGAATAACCCTGAATACCCTGGCGGAATCAATAATGATATCGACAGGTTCGCAAAAACTTGTTTCAGCTACCAATTCGACATTTTTGTTGACTTCTTTCTTTAATACTTCCCTGAATTCAGAAAGAAGCTCATCAAGAAATTTATTGAGCTTGCATATTTTGTAATTGGGTTTTGATCTTACTTTATCAATAATTGCTGAATCGCAAAAATTATCAAATAAACCTATTAATTGTTCACAGGAAGCCAGTATCTGGTTGGTGAATTCTTTTCGTTCTGTTTCATCACATCCATCCTGATTCATCAGAAATGAGAAAGCCACAATTGCATTCATGTGTGTCCTCAATTCATGTGACATTCCTGCTAAAACTGTGGGACAATTGACCATATTATTAGCAAAATTATTATCCTGATCATTTTCAGTATGTTCAACAGTATTCTTATCCGCACTATTATCAGGATACTTTTCCATTTGCCGGGAAATAGATTTGGTACTAAAACTCTAAATCGATAATATTAATTATTTGATTTTTCTCAGAACTTTTCTGGCTTCGTTCCGGTAAAGGCTACCTGAATTCTTTATAGTTTTAAGTTGATTGACAGCCTTTGCTTTTTCATCCGTTTTGATATAACAAAGAGCAAGATACCATTGAGCATCTTCTATGAAAAAGTTATCATTATCGTCTATTACTTCTGTAAAGGATCTCTGAGCTATGGGATAATTTTTCTGCTCAAAATTTGATACTCCATAGAGCATTCTTGATTCCATATAATGAGGATCGCTTGAGATAACCTTGTTAAAATAAATTGCAGCATTCCTGTAATCACTTACATTATAGTAATCAACAGCAGTTATGTAATCTGAATTTACATTTGTGACATCATCAAACGACCTGGACGGGGTGTTCGTCTGAATTTGGTATGTCGTATAGTAATCATTGAATAATTCATCAGATTGCACATTTCTGCCTTTGAATAGAACAATGCTTCCGATAAGCATGAATCCTGCAATTACAGCAGCATACCTGAAAAAATGATTTTTCCCGGTATGTTTTTTCTGCGAAATTGTTGCGGCTTTTTTCTTTTCTATTTCTGAAAGTTTATTCCGCAATTGAAGTACATTACGGTTCCTAAGAACCATATCGGTATTTCTCCGGAGAGCTACTTCTTCCTGAAGCATCCTGTTGCCACTGAGTTCTTTCTCGAACCAGATCCTTTCAGCTTCATTCATATCTCCGGCATTATACCTTTCAATGTAATAAGAAAAGTCAATTATCTTCATAGTCCTGTATATATTAATATTTTAAGTAATTCCATGTCTAAGCAGCTATAATTAAATTATATAGCTATAATCTATTTCGCAGTACAATATTATTATTGTACATATTTTTGTTCAGACCTTTTACGGTCTGCGAACTCAGAACTGCAAATAAACCGGAAGTGTCAGATAAATATGCCTGTCAAAAAGGACAGGTACTTTTTATTAGTGTCAGATTTGGATAGGAGGTATACACGGCTTAACAATAGGTTCAGGAGAATCATCAGTTCCGTCAGATCCTCCACGAACATTAATCATTTCTTTTGTTGAAAGAGCAAATTCAGCAAACATGTTTCTTGTCTTGTCGAAATTCAGGGTTCTTGTTTTCATAATTTTGGGTTTAATTATTGTTACTAATTCAGGGAAATTTCTTTTAGTTACAATACTACATGTCGTATACCCTTAATTTGTGACACAAAAAAAGTTAAAAAAATTTAAAATCAAAAAAAATATTCAGAAAATCAGTTACTTATATATAAAATAAATTAATAAAAGGAAGAAAATTTGATTTTAATGTTAAATTTTGAGAAATTTCGATTGTAAAAACGTATACAATAATTGTACATACTCTGCAATATTATGCAATTCAGAACACTCTTCTGCTTTTTTCAGGTTCTTATATGTGTAATGACGTTTTCTGTTTTTCAGGCTGATGCTTCTGTCTCTGCAAAACAACATTTCAGATTATTAACTGATGAAGAGAACACAGGAAATTATTATACAGAAGCTATCGGGAAAATAAATAAACGGATAATTAGTCTTGTTTCGCTTAATGACAGAGATGGGTTGCTTAATCTTGCCGATTCATTACGTTTGGCAATTGACAATGAGGTTACTGACAGTGCGACAAAAGCAGAGTACTACTATTATATTGGGGTATGTTATTTATTAACTTACAGATACACTGAGGCAATATCAGACCTGAAACAATCTGTAAGCCTTAAGAAGGCTCTTGAAAAAGTCGATGATAATTACCTTAAAGCCATATATAATATAGGTATTTCCTATAATTATCTTGGTGATTATATCCAGGTGAGCAATTACATGCTTGATTATATCGACTTGGCAAATAATAATGGAGATTCTGCTGACAGACAAATAGCTGCAGCTTATTCAGCTCTTATAGGGGCGGCTGTGGAATGTAAAGACTTTGAGAATTTCACTGAATATGCAAACAGGATACAAGGTGTTCTGAGCAGCAACAGGAATGCCATAACAGGAGATGAACTGATACGTCTTTATATCAATATAGGTGTTGGTTTTATAAGGATGGGTGATTATTCAAAGAGCAGGGTTTATCTTGAACAGGCCGAATCGTTATTCAGGAATAGCAGAAAGGAAGCAGATGCAGATTATATCAACCTTATCAATAGTCTTGCAGTTACTTACAGTTATCTTGGTTTACCGGAAAAAGAAGAAGAATACTATAGAAAAGGCATAGAGTTTGCTTTAAAGGAAAATTCTTTCCTTGGTTTCAATATGGTCAACAGTTATGCTATTAAGCTAGGGAACTCAGGCAATGCAGACAGAGGAGAAAAATTGTTGGCTCAAATGGTAGAAAGAGCAGGTCACTGGTATGGTACAGACTCCAGATACTATATTGAAGTACTTAATAATTACGCAATTTATCTTCTTTCTTATAAAAAAGACATTGAAAATGCCATTAGATTTTTCCGTATCTGTACCGCTTATCTGGATAAAAACAAAGAAGATAGCGGTTTACGCTTCCCGGTAATGAATGGTTATGCCAAGGCTTTATACAATGGGGGGCAGCCTGAAAAAGCCCTGGAAAAGATTCAGGAGTTGCTTTTCCCCGGCTCTGATACCCGTGAAGATGAAGGCTTATGGATCAACCCTTCTCCTGAAACATTGAATGCAGACAAGTCAGTGTTGACAACCCTTATGCTGAAATATGAGATATTACGGAATATGTATTCTTCATCGGAAGATACAGAGATTCTCATAGCAGCGGCTAATACATCTGAACTTATCGTATTTGTAGTGGATAATTTAAGAATAAATATAAGTGAAGAAGAGAGCAGGTTGATACTTGGTGACCGTTACAGAGATGCTTATCTGAGAGCTATACAGGATTTTGAATTATGTTATAGAACAACTGGGGAAGAGGAATATCTTGAGAAGGCTTTCACCTATAGTGAAAAAAGCAAAGTTGCAGGCTTGCTGGCAGCTACAAGGGAGTTAAATGCCATACAGCTGAATATTCCGGAAACAACTGCACAGTTTGAAAAACAACTGCAGAGAGAAATTGGCTTTTATAATGCCAGGATTGCTGCAGAAAATGAAAAAAGCAATCCGGACATGGCAGCTGTCAATCTGTGGAAAGAAAAACTTCTGCAGACAATCAGTATTCGTGATTCACTTGTCTTAACATTCAGAAGAGATTATCCGGGTTATTTTACTATGAAATACGATACCCATACCCCGGATATGAATGATATACCTTCTGTTATTGGTCGAAATTACAATTATCTGAGTTATGTCATTTCAGATAATATGTTATATATATTTGTTGTGAACCGCAGACATAAAGAACTATTATCTTTTCATACTGATTCTCTTTTTGCGGAAAAAATTGCAGAGTTTCAGAATCTGCTGTCTTCAGCAGAGCTTCATACGGATGCAAGACTGAAATTTGAAAACTACAATCTACTGGGCCATCATCTTTATAAAGCGCTGATAGAACCAGTGGAGAAGTATCTGATTTCAGATAATCTGCTTATTTCGCCTGACAATCTCCTTTCTTATCTTCCTTTTGAAACTCTTCTCACTTCAGTTTACACCGGTAACGAAATACTGTACAGAAAACTGAAATATCTCATGAATAATTATAATATATCTTATTCATATTCAGCAACATTTCTTCAGGAAGTTTTAACCAGGCAGTATAGAAACAGCCATAGTCTCGTGGCATTTGCCCCTGTTTATAAAAAAGCTCTTCATCTTGACTCAATTATGTCGCTGCGACAAAGCGTTAACAGAGTGTTCTATGATCTGCCTTATGCCAGGCAGGAAGCCCAATATATATCCGGTCTTTCAGGAGGTAGTGTATATCTTAACGATGAGGCCAGAGAATCTGTATTTAAAAAGACAGCAGGAGAATACGATATCATTCACCTGGCCATGCACACTTTCTTGAATGATGTTAATCCGATGAACTCTGCAATGATTTTTATGCAGGATGCTGATCCATCGGAAGACGGATTGCTTCATACTTATGAAGTATATGGCATTCAGCTCAAAGCCCTGATGGTAGTCTTGAGTTCCTGTAATACCGGAACAGGCAAACTGTCCAGAGGAGAGGGTATACTCAGTCTGGCAAGAGGCTTTTTGTATTCCGGAAGTCAATCAGTTGTAATGTCGATGTGGGATATTGATGATAAATCCGGTACTGATATAATGAAATCTTTTTATGACAACCTAAGTAAGGGTATGTCTAAAAGTGCAGCTTTAAGAAAGGCAAGATCACAGTATTTGAAAAATGCCAGCCAGCTGAAATCACATCCCTATTTCTGGTCAAGTCTTGTTGTTTACGGAGCAAATGATCCTGTTTTTTCATCAAAAAGAAAAATCCTGTTATTAATTCCGTTACTCCTTATCATATCAGTAACTGCTTATTTTTTGTATCGGAGATACTCCTGATATTCAGGGTCTTTTGCCACAATTTCCATGAGGGCTTCTTTTGAAAGGTATTTCTTTCTCCTGGCATAAGTCTCATTCTTCAGATTCATCCTTTGGGCTATTTCCTCATAAGTGCATCCTTCATAAAAAAGATTTAATACAGTTTGTGAATCGGGTTTAAGCTTTTTAAATGCCCTGCTTATTATTCTTTCAAACATCCTTTCATTATCTTCATCAGCATCGTTATTGTCATCCATGAGGTCAGGTTCCAGCTCTATAGTCTTCCTTTTCTTCCTAAGCTGTGAATTCCATATATTTCTGACAATTCCAAAAAAGTAACCTTTCAGATCACTGGTAAGATTCAGCGTTTCATCTGTGATCTGATTATATAAAACAATCACAGAGTCCTGAAATACGTCTGAAACATCATCAGCAGAACCGTTGTTTTTAAGGATGTGCTTACTAACCATTTGATAATAATTATCATAAAGCCAGTTCAGCGTTTTGTCATCCTGGTTTCGTATTCCTTCTATTATCTTGCTATCTGAAACTCTATTAAACAATCCTGTACGGATATTAAATCAATTACCAAAGATAGTATTTCCCTGAAGGAAAAATATTTGATCCCATCTTTGACTGCTATTTTAAAGAAAATTGTTCTATTTTCTAAAAAAAATATAAATATCTTTACTGTTAATAAACTATATTTCCGGATAATTTATGTCATTTCCCTTTGTAAAACAACCTGATGCTATGGATTGCGGGCCCGCATGCCTCAAAATGATAGCCGGGTTCTATAAGAAATCTTTTTCCTTTGAAACAATCCGGAAAAAATGTTATATAACAAGAGAAGGGGTCTCTTTTCTGGGACTGTCAGAAGCTGCTGATAATCTGGGATTTCGTACACTCGGCGTAAAAATAACTTTTGAAATGCTGGCAGATAAAATTCCTTTACCCTGTATTATTCATTGGCGTCAGAAGCATTTTGTTGTAGTTTATCAAATCAAAAATGATAAAATATGGGTTGCCGATCCTGCCTTTGGCAGGATTAAATATAATAAAGAAGAATTTGTAAAAAACTGGACATCAACTTTGTCTGAAGGACAACCAGCAGGTCTTGTTCTTATTGTGGAACCAACTCCTGCTTTGTTCGAAAAAGAAAATGAAGCGGAAAAAACACAAGGATTCAGGTTTCTATTTAAATATTTCCGTCTTTATAAAAAATATATATTTCAGCTCATTCTGGGTTTATTAATAGGAAGTGTAATACAATTACTGATACCTTTTCTTACTCAGTCGATTATTGACATAGGGCTGAATAACAGTGATCTCAATTTTATTTATCTTATTCTTTTTGCTCAATTGGCCCTGGTTATAGGAAGAATGTCTGTCGAATTTATTAGAGGATGGTTGCTTCTGCACATAGGTACCCGTGTAAATGTGTCTGTCATATCAGGGTTCCTTCATAAACTTATGTCGCTGCCTGTTGCATTTTTTGATACAAAGCTGACAGGAGATATCCTGCAGAGAATAGAAGATAATAAACGTATCGAGGAATTTCTTACATCAGCTTCCCTGAGCATATTGTTCTCATTTTTTAACCTTTTCATTTTTGGAATAGTCCTTGCAATCTACAATATTAAAATACTGATAATTTTTATAAGTGGTTCGCTTTTGTATATTACATGGGTGTCTTTATTTATGAAGTCACGGGCGAGGATTGATCATCAGCGATTTAAGCAGATGTCGGAAGCCAATAGCCAACTGATTACTATAATTAACGGAATGCAGGAGATCAAGCTGACACAGAGTGAAACCAGCAAACGCTGGGATTGGGAAAATCTCCAGGCATCTCTATTCAGTGTGAAAACGAAGGGATTGGGAATAGTACAGTATCAGACTGCCGGAGCTACTTTTATTAATGAAGTTACAAATATACTAATCACTATCGTTGCTGCTACCGCTGTTTTAAAAGGCAATATGACTCTCGGTATGATGCTTGCCGTGCAATTCATTATCGGTCAGTTGAACGTGCCTGTCAGTCAGATTATAGGTTTCTTTAGATTATCACAGGATGCTAAGATGAGTCTTGACAGACTCTCTGAGATCCATTATATGGATGAAGAAGAGACAGATACGGAGATGAAAGTCAGAAAACTGCCTGAAAAAAAGGATATTTTCATAAACAATGTATCATATCAGTACGAGGGTCCTCATTCTCCTTTTGCGCTTAAGGATGTAGACCTGTATATTGAAGACAGAAAAAAAACGGCTATTGTTGGTGTCAGTGGAAGCGGAAAAACAACACTTCTGAAATTACTGCTTGGCTTTTATCAACCCGTAAATGGTGAAATACTTATTGGGGATACGAAACTTTCAGGCCTGAGTTTAAAAATATGGAGAGAAAAAACAGGAGCAGTAATGCAGGATGGCTTTCTTTTTCCGGAATCTATTGCACGTAACATAGCTCCGGGAACAGAAGATATCGATCAGGAAAAACTGACAAAAGCTGTTGAAGTTGCCAATATAAAGGGTTTTATCGAATCATTGCCTTTGGGATATAATACCAAAATAGGTATCAACGGACATGGATTAAGTGAAGGCCAGAAACAAAGACTTCTTATTGCCAGAATCATATATAAAGATCCGGATATTATTATTTTTGATGAAGCAACAAACTCGCTTGATGCAAATAATGAAAAGGTAATAGTGGAAAATCTTTCTTCCTGTTTTGAAGGTAAAACAGTGATTATCGTTGCACATCGTTTGAGTACTGTTAAGAACGCCGATAAAATTGTTGTTCTTGATGGCGGCCGTGTAATTGAAACAGGAAATCATAATTCCCTTATTGAAATGAGAGGTGCTTACTATAATCTTGTAAAAAATCAACTGGAGCTTGGTAATTAATAACAGAAATGAAAAACAGGGTAAATGAAATAATATATTCCGAACCTGTTCAGGAAATAATATCAAATCCTCCTGCAAAAATAATCAGATGGGGAACTGCTATTATTGCATTTGTTTTTATTCTTCTTATAACTCTTTCATGGATAATCAGATATCCCGATGTTATTCCGGCACCTGTCGAAATTACCACAATTAACCCTCCGGTTACTCTTGTGACCAAAATAACAGGACGAATTAATAAACTAATGGTTGAAGATGGTGAAAAAGTAATGCCCGGACAGTTACTTGCAGTTATGGAAACAGCTGCGTCATTGCCTGAAATAGAGATGCTTAAATCTATCATTGATACAATTTCCAAACCGGCTGCTCTTTTTCCGGAATCCATACCTCTGTTTTCACAACTGGGAGAGATACAGAGTTATTATTCATCTTTTATGAAAGCTCTTGCAGATTATAATTCTTATGTTAACAATGATTATTATGGTAGTAAAATAGTCTCAATAACAGAAGAGATAACGGCTCTTCAGGAATATATAAAAAGGATGAAGGCCAAAGAAATTATTATTACAGATAATCTTAAACTGGAATATAATAAATATAAAAGAGATTCAGGTCTTTATGTTGACAAAGTGTTTTCTGAGAGTGAATTTGAACTATCAAAAAAGTCATATAACAACAGTAAGCTGGAACTTCAACAGGTTAGACTCGAGCAATCTCAAAATATTATTTCTCTGGCTGAGAAAAACCAGTTACTCCAGGATTACCGGATAAAACGGGAAGAGGAAAGACAAAATCTGAATTCGCTCCTGGATGAGACATTTTTAAATCTGAAAGCTCAGATAAATATCTGGAGAAATAATTATCTGCTTATTACACCGGTTGAGGGGACAGTTTCGTTTACAAAGTTCTGGAGTGAGAATCAGTCTGTAGTGAAAGATGAGCCTGTAATCAGTATAGTACCTCTCGAGCCAGGTGATTTTGTGGGAAGAATTAACCTCAGAATGCAGCGTTCCGGAAAAGTTAAACCAGGTCAGACAGTCAATATTAAACTTAGTGGTTATCCTTATCTGGAATATGGTATGGTAAGAGGTATTGTAAAATCAAAATCACTGGTCCCGGCCAGTGATGCATACATAATTGAAATAGACCTTCCCTCCGGTCTTACAACACTTTATGGGAAAAAGCTTGATTTTACTCAGAATATGCAGGGAACAGCCGAGATTCTCACAGATAATCTCAGATTACTGCAAAAAGTTATTAATCCTTTTAGATATCTGGTTACTAAAAACAGGATTTAACAGCTTATTTACCTGAATAAGGTTCATAGTTATCGTCGCT
>DAINPM010000032.1:0-23652 GCA_036743455.1 Bacteroidales bacterium
GAACCGCCGTACACGGTTTTGCAGACCGCTACCTAGCCACTCGGTCAACCGACCAAATTTTCATTAATATAAAAACAAAGAACCTCTAAAATCTAACCCTGTGGCGGATTACTCCGCTTCGCTCCGTGAGCTCGCTCGTACCTCGCTCGGTTCGAACCGCCGTATGTGACCACCGAAGCATTTGCAAAGGCGGTACACGGTTTTGTCCCGAGGTCTCGGGACTACCTAGCCACTCGGTCAACCGACCGGACTGCAAAAATAAGAAAAAACCTTTATCCTCCTATCTTAATCCCGTTTTTAACCATTTCTCTTCTTGTTCAAAATCAGCATTCCCTGGATAAGACAACACTCACCGAATGGATCTTCCCGCCCATGGGCGGATTAAGCTTCGATACCCGTATCGTGGCTTTCGCAATACCCTGTAAATCTCTGAGCAAAGCATCAAGGATCCTCCCGGCTATGTTCTCAAGAAGATACGATTTCCTCCCCATCTCTTCCTTTACAATCTCATAAGCCTTCTGATAGTTGACAGCATCCTTCAGATTGTCACTCTGCGATGCCATAAGCATGTCGGTCTCTATCGTAAGATCAACAATGAATTTGCTTCCGACAATCTGCTCCTCCCGGTAATGCCCGTGAAAAGAATAAAACTCCATGCCCTCTATCTGAATAAGTCCCATATTATTGAATCTTTCCTTAGTGTACCCTTGTGTAACCCTTTGCGCGCCTTTGTGGTAAAAAATTATTAACCACTAAGGACACAATGGATAACACAAAGTAACACAAAGGTTTTAAAATATGCAGAATATTAATTGACTGAAATCTATTTTCTTATCTCGTTCTATATCAGATCATTATTAATCATATTGCAATGTTCTCAAAAAGATTTCTTTAAAATATTTGGTTTGTATTATAAACATGTTTATATTTGCAATATATTTATGTTACTATTTGCCGGAACATTTAAAAATAAACATTATTATGGAAAACGAGGAGAAACTTTTAACAGGCGAAGAAAGCCTGAAGATCATCACCGATATGATCAACAAGACTAAAACAAGCATCCGCCAGAGCAGCTTTCATCTGCTTTTCTGGGGCTGGCTGATCTTTTTCTGCAGCCTGACAGAATATCTTCTGTTAAAATTTACAGACTTTGTATCACCATGGTTTGTCTGGTTCTTCACAATCCCCGGTGTAATCGTCTCAATGGTATATGGTTATGTTAAAGGTAGCAGGCAGAGCGCCTGGACATACGCAACCATGTTATATGTTTGGAACTGGATAGGATTCCTGTTCGCAGCAACAGTAATGTTCATAGTCCTCAGGAATAACTATGAACTATATGCACCTCTGATACTTATTTTGGCTTCCATGCCTTTATTAGCATCCGGCTGCATCCTTAAATACCGTCCTCTCATGATCGGCTCCGCAACCTTCCTGATATTTGCCCTGGCTGCCCACCTGGGAGGCCCTGAAGTAAGACCCCTGGCTGTACCCGCTGCAATGCTTACAGGTTATCTTATCCCGGGTTATATGTTAAAAAGAAAGAACGACCATGACACAGTTTAAGGATCTGGATCCCGTTCTTCATTCTCAGCTCCGGCTGGCTGTAATCTCAATTCTCATGAACATTGAAGCTGCAGATTTTTCATTCCTGAAGGAAAAAACCGGTGCAACAGCAGGAAACCTGAGCATTCAGATCACAAAACTGAAAGAAGCCGGATATATTGAGGTGACAAAAAAATTCAGCGGTAACTACCCTCAGACTCTTTGCAGGATCACTCCTGAAGGGAAAAAACGTTTCGCTGAATATGTGAACGCTCTCAGGGATTATCTCGACCTTCCCGAGTCCGGTAACTGATCAGCCGCCAATAATGATAACGACTAGTTTACCATTTTACCCATATCAGGTATCACAGTCTATTCATTCTGCTCAGGTTCGGAGTCTGAAGTGACTCAGAGAATAAGCTAATGAAGATCTTGTGCTCTGCAGACCCGGTTTCAGGCGAAAATTACCATCCTCTTGTCCATATCTTCCAAATCCTTGTATTTTTGCAGTTGTTTTAACATAAGATAAGGTAAGATGGAAAACTCCAGGGACAAAGTTCCCGCAGGCAGAACTGTAAGCTTCATTGAGCAATTCATTATCGACGACCTGAAAGAAGGTAAAATCAGCGGAAGGATCCATACCAGGTTCCCTCCCGAGCCTAACGGGTATCTGCATATAGGTCACGCCAAGGCAATTTGTCTCGACTTTGGTATGGCCCTCAGATACGGAGGTAAGTGTAACCTGCGCTTCGATGACACCAATCCTGTAAAAGAGGAAGTTGAATATATCGACTCAATAAAGGAAGATATTCACTGGCTGGGCTTCGACTGGGAAGACCGTGAATTTTATGCCTCCGATTATTTCGGAAAGCTGTTCGAATTTGCCGTCGATCTTATCAAAAGAGGTCTTGCCTACGTCGACGATCAGCCTGCCGATATCATTTCCACACAAAAAGGGACACCTGCCCAGCCCGGACAGCAAAGCCCGTACAGGGAGAGACCTGCTGAAGAAAGCCTTGACCTTTTCTACCGGATGAATGAAGGAGAATTTGAAGAAGGCAGCAGGGTGCTCAGGGCAAAGATCGATATGGCTTCACCCAACATGCACATGCGCGATCCTATTATCTACCGAATACTTAAGACACCGCATCACCGCACCGGCGACACATGGAAGGTATATCCCATGTATGATTTTGCTCACGGACAATGCGATTATTTTGAAGGAATCACCCATTCTCTCTGTACACTTGAATTTGAGATTCACCGTCCTCTTTACGACTGGCTCGTCGACCAGCTTAAGGCTGGCGATTACAGGCCCCGGCAGATCGAATTTAACCGGCTTAACCTTACCTACACCATCATGAGCAAGAGAAAACTACTCGAACTCGTAAGGGAAGGAAAGGTGAAGGGATGGGACGACCCAAGGATGCCTACCTTGTGCGGTCTCAGAAGAAGGGGATATACCCCTGAATCGATTAAGAAATTCATCGACCTTATAGGCTATACAAAAGTTGAAGCCATCAATGATGTATCGCTGTTGGAGCATGCAATACGCGATGATCTAAACATCAGGGTTCCAAGGGTTTTCGGAGTACTCGACCCGGTTAAGGTTATAATTTCAAACTATCCGGAAGGTAAAGTTGAAGAAATGGAAATCGAAAATAATCCCGAAGATCCCGGTATGGGTTCGAGAAAAGTCCCTTTCAGCAACGAATTATTTATTGAAAGAGACGACTTCATGGAAGATCCGCCACATAAATACTTCCGTCTGGCTCCCGGCACCGAAGTCAGACTTAAAGGCGCCTATATTATTAAATGTGAATCGTTTAAAAAGAATGAAAAAAGCGGACTCATAGAAGAGATCTGCTGCACCTATGATCCTGCCACCAGGAGCGGAGGAGAAACCGCGGGCCGCAAAGTGAAAGGGACTCTCCACTGGGTCTCGGCACAGCACGCCGTCAATGCCGAGGTGAGGCTCTACGACAGGCTCTTCGACCATGAAGACCCGGCGGGCCAGAAAGATGATGATTACCGTAAATTCCTTAACCCCGACTCTCTTAAAATACTTACAGGCTGCAAAGTCGAACCTTCACTGGCATCGGTAAAGCCTCTCGAAAAATTCCAGTTCCAGAGGGTAGGTTATTTCTGCGCAGACTACGATTCCATGCCGGAGCACCTTGTCTTTAACCGGACGGTTTCTCTGAAGGATACCTGGGCGAAGATGCGGAAATAAGTCATGCGGTCTTGCAGTCGTGCGGTCGTGCAATCAGGTTATTTAAAAGACTTCAGGTAGTTCATTAAACCGCTGATAGCGTTAAGCAGATTCTGACATTTAGTCCTTCTCTCAGAAGCAGTTTCAGAAGAGACATATTTCTGGTCCTCTGCGATATAATACATGCTCTTTACCTCTCCCAGAGATCCCTTTGAGATATTAAGAAACTGGCTGAATTCAGCATCACTTCTCCTGCAAAAACCTTCGGAGATGTTGTTCATAACAGAGATCCCTGCTCTGGTAATTTGATCCCTGAATCCAAAATCCTTACTATTCCTGAAATCTGTATAAACCAGGTTAACAATTTCCCTGGATATTTTCCATATGTCCAGGTCCTCAAAATTTATCACTGTTCCCATTTTAGCACGATTTAGTTTGACATTCTATAAAGTTACGAAAAATTCTTTGACCGCAAGACTGCAAGACCGCAAGACTTCTTGACTGTAAGACTTCTTGACCGCAAGACCTGCACGACTTCTTTTCTTCTTTTCCGGCACGTTTTTTGCTTCAGTATCACTATTATAACCTCTTTTCCAGGTAAAACTAACTTTCGGAATATGAAATCATTATCTGTTTTCATCCGCTTAAGCCTGATAATACTGGGCGTTGCCGGTATTTCATCATGCGAAGAAAAAAATTCCGGTCCTGCCGGATCAGGTACCATGGAATTTTCTGTCACTATGCCTGATCTGGACTCCAAGTCGGTGTCAGACAGCACTGTAGTATCCTGGCATGTTCTCATTTCTGTTACAGACGAGGACAGTAACATTGTATTCACGGACAAGCTTATCCCTCTTTACCTTTTCGGTAACGGCTTCATAAGTGAAAACGTTGAAATTGAAGCAGGAGAGTACCTGCTTACAAAATTCATGGTCATCAATGCAGCGGGCGAGGTTACCTTTGCTGCTCCTCTTGAAGGTTCCGAACTCGCTTATCTTGTCAAAAAACCCATTCCAGTGCATTTCAGGATCCTGCCCGGTACAGTTACCAGGTTAGTGCCGGAAGTGCTGGCTGTTGAAGGTCATACCCCGCAGCAGTTCGGTTATGTGAATTTCGGTATCAGTGTGGTCAAACCCCTCGATTTCTGGGTAATGGCAGTGCTTGATCCCGGAGACCTGATGCCTCCGGTCACGATAACAACAGCACGGCTGACTGTCGTCGCTCCCGATGGGTGGCATTACGGATTCAGGCTTGAGGCATGTCCCAATCACCTTATTATCAGAGGCGGATACGATTACTATAAGTTCATCCTCGAAAAGGAAGGATACATGCCACAGACGATGAAATTCTCAGCAAGGCAGCTTATCGCAACCTCAAAGGATCAACCCCTGGTACTTAAGATCCCGTATGGTTCAGCTTTGATGAGGATGGTCTTTCAGCCTGGTCCTGAAGAAGGTAAGGATGCTATGATCTCCAACCTCGAGCCGGATAAGAACTTCGGCGACCATAAATATTTTGAAGCAACATTTTTATCCGAGCCGGTGCTGACTGTTATGCGGTCGAACAGAAGTCTTATCGATTTCAATCTTAACGCCCTGCCAAAGTCGGCAACCATCAGGAGGGTGATGCTCCGTCTCACCTATGATCTTCCGATACCCTTCGATTCTTCCTATGTTACAGATACCCAACCCTCCACTGGTATAGTATGGTACGGAGGAGTTTTGCAGCAGATCGTTGAACCGTGGGATGAGTATAAGGTTACGTGGAACACCCAGCCCAGGATCATTGAATACAACCAGGTTTATATACCTCCCTTCATCAGGAATGTTAATTTCATTGAGGTGGATGTTACGCGGCTGTATGTGTATCCGGCCAACACCGATATGGTCAATTATCCGAACTATGGAATGCTGTTCAGGCTCTGGCCTGTGGACCGCTTTCCCGGCTTCAGGTTTGCTTCGAGCGACTACCCGCTTGCTTCAGCGAATGTGAAGATGTGGCCGGCGCTGACGATATTCTACACTCTGCCATAAATTTGTGACACTGTCTGAAGATAATGAAGGGGAGAGGGGGTGAAAGGGTGAAGGGGAGATTCTCCCACTCGTTCCTTTTGCATATTTCCACTTTTTGACTAATTTTGCCGTCCGAAAATGCTCCGTGGTGTAATTGGCAACACGTCTGACTCTGGATCAGAAGAGTCCAGGTTCGAGCCCTGGCGGAGCAACTACGATGCCGGTTCTTTAGCCGGCATTTTCGTTTTGCGACAACAGGGCGAGAAGTTTATCCCGAGAGCGTAGCGACTCGGGAAGACCTGCTTTGCCCACCGAAGCATAGCGAAGGTGGAGCGGAGCAACTACAAAAGAGTGAGAGTGTGACCGAGAATGAGCAATTCACTCCTTAGTGTCAAGTATTATCCTGTGTTCCGGACCGGTTACACCTGCCAGGTTTACTGTCCTGATCAAAAGCTCATGTCTTTTTGCTTTCAGCGGCAGTTTAAAACCTGCTTCAGTTTTGTTCCATTCCCCGGCCGGTAATTCTTTTACCTGGTATTCCTTTAAATTGGGAGTTGTTGACTCAAGCCTGATATGCGCAAGCTTCCCGTCGATCTCAACCTGTGAAACAATAGTGTTCGGTGTCCAGTAAATCTCATTGGGGTCCTGTATCAGCTTCATGAATTCGGGCTTTGCATAGGCCCAGTGTGGTTTCCCGCCCCAGATCCATGTATTGTTCTTAAAGAAATCATCTTCGTACATTATCAGCAGATCCTTTTCAACGGGCCACCTCGTAAAAGGATCATTATATCCATGCCACTCTATCCATGTATAGGTCCGGGCATTCTGTACCTTGCTGTATCCTGTTTCGGCATCAACATCGAATGCGATGCGCTGAGGTCCCTTAACCTTTACAATATCTGCTGCATTGTTCTTCAGAAATTCCTCACGTATTTCCAGTGCCGACAATGGGATTCCCTGCTTTTCAAAATGATGGTCATATTTTGCATCCGACAGAAACCATTTGTTATACTGGTTAAGCCATACCTCATTGATCCCATGGTGCCCGTCGGGGCCTCCTTTAACTCCCGGGCCGGCTCCGATCGTGCGTGTCACATAACCATAGGCATTCAGAACAGCATTCTGGACAGACATATAATGACCACAGTGGAATCCCTGTCCTTTGAGCGCTGTATCAAGAATAAACTCCGGATTACCTTATCCGGGGTGAGACTTCTCAAAATCACTGATCTTAATGACCGATTTGATCCAGTGCCTCAGTAACAGGATCCTTTTAAATTCATCAGTTTCACCGTGGAAGATCGTATCCAGCTGAAATTTCTCAACCATGTGACTGAACCCTGGAGAAGTCAGATCTTCATAATCCTGAAAAATAGTATTAGGATGATAAGGGGGATTATCAACCTCAACATTTTGATAAGTTCTCTTTCCGCATCCGGAAAGGATAACAAACACCAGAAGAACTACCAGATTTGTTTTCATTACTTCGATTTAGATTATAGAACTGCAAGTAAATTCCAAAGGTTACATTGCTTTTGTGTTTTGTCGAATTAAGAACTAACTTTGATAAGTGGGGCGTTTCCCTTTGTATCGGATCCCTGATTATAGAATTCAAAATTAGTCAAGCACACTGTTAAAATCAAAATAATATGATCAGAAAGATCTTTACCAGCCAGATTTGTTTTTTGGCATCTATCTTGTTTTTACTGCTGCCAATGAATTCTTCTGCTCAAATTCCCGATCATCTGACAGTGATCAAACCAGAGATGATCAATGATGTTCTTACAAATCCCTTGATGGGTTTCATGACTCTCCAGCATTTTAACGGTGATGACATGAACCAGCCTGTCCTCGAAAAGTATAAGGATATCCGGCTGACAACGGGAGATCATACAAAACAGATGGAGGCTGTAAAGAGGATCGATTACGGGCCCGGAGGAGGTAATCCTTTAAATGTCAGTGAATTAAAAGCATTGGGGTTGAATGTGATCCCCTACCCCAGGCAGGTTAAAACCGGAGGAGACGACTTTGTCATTAATGGAAAATTATCAATTATCCTTGATAAGAATGCCGGAACTGCTGACCGGTTTACTGCGGAAGAACTCATCAAAGATTTAAAAAACAAATGGAACATCCAGGCTCAAATCGGAAATGAAGGAACGGGGGCTGAACTTGTCTTAACCCGTCGTCAAACACCGAAAACGCTTCCACGTCAGGGGTATCAGCTCAATACTGCCAGAAACAGACTGGTGATAAAAGCCAACTCTGAAGAGGGATTATTCTATGGTACCCAGACATTTCTTCAACTTATTAACCTAAATGCCTCATCATGGAGAGTCCCCGGTATGTTTATTACCGACTGGCCTGATATTGAAAAGCGTGCAGTACACTATGATACAAAACACCACCAGGACAAAGCTTCCTATGTTAAGAGCTTTATCAGGGAACTGGCCTCATACAAAATAAATATGCTTGTATGGGAGTGGGAGGATAAGTTTGCTTACCCCAGCCATCCCGAGATCGGTGCCCCCGGAGCTTTTACGATGCAGGAAATGCAGGAGCTGACACGTTATGCACAAAAATACCATATTCAGATTGTTCCGCTTATTCAGGGACTGGGACATGTCAGTTTTATCCTGAAATGGCCTCAGCATAAACATCTGAGGGAGATAGAAGCTTCTAACTGGGAATTTTGCCCACTGAAACAGGGTAGCTATGATCTGTTGTTTGACCTCTGGAAAGATGCCATCGAGGCTACCCCGGGGTCTGAATATATTCATATCGGATCTGACGAGACATATGAACTGGGTACATGTGAACATTGTAAAGCCAAAACTGCAGAAATCGGAAGAAGTGGATTATATCTCTACTTTATTAACAGATGTGCAGCGTTCCTCCGGTCGAAAGGCAGGAAAGTTATGGCATGGGAAAGACCTATGGGCTGGACTGTGGGTAACTCACCTGCAAAAGGGATTGAACCGGTTAAAGGACTTGTTCTGACAGAAAGTTATAACTATGAAACTCCCGATCTGAAATATGCCAGGGAAGCAAGGTCCCGGGGATTTGAAGTATTTGCCTATGATCCTAACCCGGGAGTGGTGCCCATGATGGTGCCCTACATTTTCGAAAAAGGCGAGGAAGGTGAACTCAGAACCGGAAGCCTTGAAAAATCATACCGGTTCCTTTCACATACTGCCACGTCAGGAGTATTCAACGGGATGATCTCCACATCATGGGATGATGACGGCCTGCATAACCAGATGTGGATGATGCATTTCATCAATTCTGCCGCATGTTCATGGAACGGAAGCAAACCGTCACCTGAAGAATTCACTGAGTCCTATTTTACCAGCTACTTTGGAAGACAGGCAACTGACATTGCTGAACTTTTCAGACTCCTTAATGAGGGAGTCTATTATTATGCCTGGACAATGGAAAGGAATGTCTGGCACTACGGTGAGATAGGCCAGACACATCTCCCCGATCTTCCCAGAGGCGATGCACTGGAATATGATCCGTACTGGAATACTGAATACAAAGCAAAGGTTGCCGAATCGGAGGACATACTTGTCAAAATGAACCGGGCGCTGGAGATCATCGGAAATAATATTAAGGCCGGAGCCTGCCATGGTTATGATTTTGAGATCTTCCGGACTACGGCCGAACTTGTAAAACATACATGTCTCACTTACATCGACCTCTCAAACCTTGAATATACCATTCGGAAAGCACATGTGAGCAGGTTTGTTGACTATAATGTTTCAATTGACAACCTGCTAAGAGCACAGCAGATAATTGAAGATATCCTTAAAAGAAGGGAAAGGGTATTTAATGACCTTGTTAAAACATATGAAATAACAAGGTTCCCCAAAGGATTCAGTACTCCGGATAAGAAATTCTTCTGGCAGCAGGACAGGGCAAAACATTTCGCCTTCCGCAGACCTGATATGTCATTCCTCATCTATGACGAGCAACTTCTGGATCTGGAAGGTTACCTTGAAAAACTTAAGGCTTTTATTGAGTTTTTTAAGGAAAATGGGACCAAATGAATCTACCTGTGGAAAAAAGAGATATTTTAAGACGGACATTGAATTTTGTATAATTACCACCTTCCCAGTAGGTCTTCATAAAAGTCTCTTTTTCAGCTAAGATTGTAAGGTCCACCTGCACTGACGCTTTGGAGGATAGAAGTCGCAAAATTCGCAAGGCTAAACTGCTGTTACAGAGATCTTTGCGGCCTTTGTGTAAAAACTATGTGACCTTTTCGGTTAAAGGATTTCATCCATTGAATCCGTCTCAAATACATTTCCCACCCGGAGGGGAAATGAAAGGGGGATTGATTTAAATCTATGTATCGAATAGAAACCATAGATAACTTAGTGAGAAAATTAATATCTTAACCGCACGATGTGTAATTAATTACTACAACTATGAAAAAGTCGGGATCAGGGATTGCAATATTGTGCCTGGTATTACTGATTCTGATATCATACCGGCCTAAACAAAAACCAGGTTCCGGTGTGAAAGGCACAGAGGATTTCCCTAAAGAACTGATAAAATTCAAACCCTTTGAACATAATCCGGTTTTCAGCGGAACAAGTGAAGAGACCTGGGATAAATCTATCCGTGAGAGAGGTTTTATACTTCATGACAATGGATTATTCAAAATGTGGTATACGGGATACAATAACAGTATCAGTGAGACCAAATACCTTGGGTATGCAACATCCCCGGATGGAATAAAATGGACCAGATATGAGAAGAATCCGGTATTTAACCAGAAATGGACCGAGGATATGTTCGTATTCCGGTTTGGAAATAAGTATTACATGTACGCCGAAGGATTAAATGATGTTGCACATATGCTTGTTTCCGACGACGGGATCACCTGGCAGGAACAGGGAGATCTGAAAATCCTTACGACAGGAGGAGACACCATTCCCGGTCCTTATGGAACACCATCAATCCTGATCAGGAACGGGAAGTGGTATTTGTATTATGAAAGGAACGATGAGGGAATATGGCTGGCAGTGTCGGATGACCATATGATATGGACCAATGTGCAGGATGAACCAGTCCTGAAAAAGGGTCCGGGTAATTATGATTCCGGAGCTGTAGCCTGCAACCAGGTAATTGAATTCAGAGGCAGGTATTATATGTATTACCATGGCACTTCAGATGCCGGCTGGGCAGATCCGGGAGCTGCTTCCATCTGGACTTCAAATGTAGCCATGTCATCAGACCTGGTAACATGGACAAAATACTCCGGGAATCCTGTAGTCGAAGGGGATCATTCCAGTCCGGTAATGGTTTATGATGGCAGTGACTATCGCCTGTATACAACGCACGATAAGGTGTGGCTCTATTATCCGGATTAAGACAGCGGCATTCTGGAATCTTAAGAAATGAAATGAGCAATCCGATCGGACATTACCGGGCTTCGATGAACTCCTTGCTCCACTTAAAGTAATTATTCGCATGAATGGCATATAGCAGCAATAGTGTCTTCACCACACATTCCTTCGAGAACGATCTGATTCTTTTCTTCTGCTGTGAAAGTTCGACGGGTCCGTCTTTTGATTTGGCTTACGTTTTACCCTGTGAAGTGTCAGCGGATAGTTTATCACTGCAAACCAAAGGTTTCTAAATTTAAAGTTGCTATATTGTAATCCTGTTTCTTCCATCATTAATTCCCATGAAAATCACTATATTCAAATTACTGTTCCTGGTCATTATAATTACTGTTACAGATACTGCACGCGCACAAGATCTTAAACAAGAAACCGGACCTGGTTTTTTTGGAGGAGCAGTTTCGGCTACCAGTAATGGAATTTCATTCATCCCATATATCTCTCTGGGCAGACCTGCTGTTATATTTGATATGCGTGTGGGTAAAAATAACCTGAGTTTTGAACCGCAGTTTCGCTTTGCCGCCAATGGTAAACCCTGGGCTTTTGTATTCTGGTGGCGCTATAAATTATTGAACACTGACAAATTCCGGATAGATCTGGCAGGCCACCCTTCTGTTGTCTTTAAAACAACTTCTGTACCCGACAACGGAGGTTTTAAAGATGTTCTTGTAAGTACACAATACCTGGCGGGTGAAATTTTCCCAAACTACAACTTCAGTAAAAATGTGGGCGCAGGTATTTACTACTTTTACAGCCGGGGACTGGGATCCGACATGACAAGAAATACTAATATGCTGGCACTGAAACTCAATTTCAACAACATCAGACTATCAGAGATGTACTACCTCCGGTTCTTTCCCCAGATCTATTACCTGAGACTTGATAATAATGACGGATTCTATGTATCTGAAACAGTCTCCCTGCTGAGAAAAAATTTTCCGCTTTCAGTCTCTTCTCTCATCAATAAATCCCTCAGCACTGAAATACCGGCCGAAAGTGATTTTATCTGGAATGTGACCCTGACATATACCTTCAACAAGGAATACATTGAAAAATAATGTCATTCTGAGCAAAGAAGTATCTCATTAATCAAACCGGCACTGACGGAATAAAATACGTATTTAAAACCGTATTATAATACGGTGATCCGGCCTGAGTCAGAATCTATGATACATGTAATCTCAACCCCATTCCTGTTAAGGCTTTCCGTAGTACCGGCCAGGCACTGCGGGAGTGGAAAACCAAACACCTTATATTCTGAGATACCACAGATTACCACTGATCGTTAAAGTAGTAATTTCCGTGTTTATCCTGTTACTACTTACTTATTCCATTGAGATAATAATTTTTATTTTGGCCAAAAGATCGGGCTAAAGGAAAATAGAATTAGTAAATTACCTGCACCTTTTCATATAAAAAATGTAAATGCTGAAGTATTGGTTAGAAACCCATTTCTTGATAAGGATACAAAATCACAATACCTGAAACATTATTATGATAGATTGACCATGCTAAATGAAAAATGATCAAAATTTGTAGTGATAAATTATGAAAAATAAAGGCAGAATTGTAGTTCTCGACACAGGTTATAAATCCTATGAAACTGAGCGCAGCTTGCTGGAGGAAAACGGATATATTTTTGAGATCTTTCCGGGAGAAAGGGATGATTACCTTGGGAAGAGAGAATTTGCTTCAGATGCGGCAGGTTTGTTTGTCCGCTGGACCAGGCTCGACAGGGAATTTTTCTCATTTACACCAATGCTGAGAGCCGTCAGCAGGTATGGTGTCGGTTTTGATAATATAAACCTTGAAGATGCCAGCAGGTCGGGAATCAAAGTTGCTAACGTGACTGACTATGCAAATCATTCCGTATCCGATCATGCACTTGCGCTGATGTTCAGTCTTATAAGGGCAATCCCCCAATCGGCTAAGGCCCTGAATTCAGCTTATGGTAAGCCCGGCAGGGAGGATGTTTTTGAGCTCCATGACAAGACCCTGGGGATCATTGGTCTTGGCCGCATAGGAGGTACTTTTGCAATTAAAGCAAAGACATTATTCAGGGAAGTTCTGGCTGTGGATCCTTACATCCCCGACAGCCGCTTTCCTGAATGCGGAGCCAGGAAGGTTTCTTTACGGGAAATGCTTGAAAAAAGTCATGTTATTTCTATTCATTGCAATCTGACTCCGGAGACAAGGCATATTATTGACGCGAAAGCTTTTTCCATGATGAAAAATTCACCGGTACTGATCAACACCTCGCGGGGAGGGACGATTGACGAGGAAGCCCTGAAGCATGCCTTACAGAACAAGCTTATTCATTCAGCCGGTCTGGATGTCTTCCGGGATGAACCGCCGGGCGACAGCATGAAGGAAGTGCTGACTCATCCTGATGTGATAGCCACCGGTCATAATGCCTGGTATTCAATCAGTTCTATGAGCGCTCTGCAGCGCAGGGCTGCCACTAATCTGATTAGTCTTTTAAACGGCGAAGAAGTTGAGGATTGCCTCAACTGACAGATTGATAAGAGCCTGTTTCATAGGGTTCTTTTTTGTTCTTTAAGGCAAATTGAGTAAATTTAATCTAAATTGGGTGGAAGAAGCATGGTTAACAATACACCATATATTTTGAGATATCACTCATTACCTTTGATGGTTAAAGTAGCCATATCTGTTTTCATCGTACTACTCCTTACTTATTCCATTGAGATAATAATTTTCGTTTTAATGGCCCCCCAAAATGGAAGTCTGGATATGACATTTGCCTTTAATTCACTGTTGAAAGGGCTTGGTCACTTCATGATAGCTAATTTGATAGTATCTTTTATACTAATTTTCTTATTTGAGCTCACAAGAAAAAGAATTGCAATCAAATTGTGGCATATCCTGATTCTTCTTCTGATTTGCTTTCCGGCTTCAATGGCGTCCAAATTTTTATATACAGTTTTACGAAGTGGTTTTTCAGGAAATGAATTTGTGGACTTTTCATTCCTTTCGGGGCTCGCTAATTATCCTTCATTACTGAATGCCTTGCTGGCTTATGGCTTAACAGTCTATTGGAACACCGCCAGGATTGAACATGAAAATGCCCTGAAAGCCGAAGCCCTCCTTAAAGACGCCAGATGGCAGATGCTTCGATATCAGGTTAATCCGCACTTTCTTTTTAATTCCCTTAATTCAATTATGGCCCTTATAAACAGGGATAAGGATCTTGCACGGTCAATGGTAAATGAACTGGCCAGCTATTTCAGATACACTCTTTCGTGGAATGATCTTTCAGTTATTTCTGTACAGGAAGAGATAAATGCTGTCTCACATTACCTTGAAATACAAAAAATCAGATTTAAAGACAAACTAATTTACCAGGTTGAAGCGGATGAAATGGCTAAAAACATTCAGATTCCAATCTTTGGCCTGCAGACAATGGTTGAAAATGCTGTAAAGTATGGACTTAAAACATCTTCAGGAACAGTAAAAGTTATTATATCGGTGTCGAAAAAAGAGGATTATTGTGAAATCACGGTCTCTAACTCAGGTAAGTTATGGCATAACTCCAACATCGATGAGAAATCTAATAATTCAGGTACCGGTACCGGATTATTAAATCTTCAGGGCAGACTTGAGCTTTTATACGGAGGAAAATCACATTTCCAGATAAAGGAAGAGAATGACATTGTCACTGCTACAATAAAAATTCCTTCTGAATATGTACCCGAAAGAAAAAATTGATTTAAAAAAGTTCTTTATGGTTAATTGCACCAATACAAAGATCATAAAAACTGGTAAAATCAACTATGCACAAGCAGGATGAAGATCTGGAGAGCCATAATTGTTGATGACGAATATCTAGCCAGAGCTGAACTTTTAAATCAACTTGAGTTATTTCCCCAGGTTGAACCAGTTGGGGAAGCTTCTGATGTTAAAAGTGCATACGAAATTATTCTTTCGCTTAAGCCTGATCTTGTTTTTCTTGACATTGACCTGGGAGTAAACAGCGGCTTTGACCTTCTGGAAAAAATTGACACCGGATTCAGAGTAATATTTGTCACTGCACATAACGAATTCGCAATCAGGGCATTCGAGGTAAATGCTCTTGATTACCTTCTTAAACCGGTATGGCCTGACCGGCTTGGCAAATGCATCAGAAAACTTGGTGATCCATTTTCAGATAAATTACCTGAGAATCTTGATGTCCAGGATCAGATTCTTGTAAAAGTAAAAAGTGGCTCAAAATTTATTAAAGTAAATGAAATAACCTGCATTGAAGCCTGCGGTGACTATTCCAGGATATATTCTTCAAAAAAATTTGCCGGATTGGTACATCATACATTGAAAAGATGGATTGAAAGGCTTCCGGCTAAAGAATTCATAAGAGTTCATAAATCCTTCATTGTCAATATTTACTTTATAGATTCAGTAAATGAATCCATGTCCGGTGAAAGAAAAATTCAAATGAGTTATCCCGAAAAAGCCATCCCGGTAAGCAGAAGGTTCGGGAACAGACTTAATGATTCATTCAAACCCTGAAGGGCATAAGCATTTTATCCCCTATTTTGTCCGGTTATCGAAAAAAGAACAAAACGAAACCTGTAATTACTCATTTTTGTTGCCAGATAAAATACAACTTTATGACAGTGTCAATGATTCTTTCTTTTTTCCTGATAATGTGCGGTGCTTCCATAATAATAATATGGATAATGAATCTCCGTAAAAATCCGGATATTGATCTGTCAGCCGGATTCTTCAGAGCAAGGGAAAAAGACAGTAAAAATCTCTTCTGGTTTCACATTGTAGCAGAATTTTTTACAGGCCTTCTTCTTATTGTATCCGGAATAATCATTATATCCAGAAATATTAACTCACTTCCGATTGTACATTTTGCACTGGGAGCACTTTTTTATTCCTCCTTAAATAGCTTAGGCTGGGCTTTTGCTTATCGGGAGAGATATTTCTATGCAACTCCAATGACGATAGGCCTGGTTATCTCACTTGTGTCCATAATTATTATGATCGCATAATTATTTCTTTGCAGCTTTATTTCATGCCAAATAAAATATGCATTATAAGATATTTCAAATGAAAAAAGTTACTATAGCTGCGATACAATTAGAACCTAAAAAAGGCAAGTTTGAAAATAACCGGAAGCGCGCTGAATCATTTTTAAAGATGGCAAAAATTAAGTTTATGAATTTTAAGTGGTAAAATTTATCACCAGTGAACTAATCTCAGACAAAAGTTGAAGCAATTAATTCTCCAATTTTGTTTTTCCCGGATGTTTTTCAGCGCTTTGAAATTCATACACAGAAACACCCCAAAAATTATCATCCGGAGGAAGTGCTTCCCAGTGGCCCTTGTAATGATCATAATTCGACTTACTATTGTCAAAATGAATACGGTACCTCCCATTTGGTAAATAGAATGAACCATCATATTTTCGATTCCGGGGATGACCCCCAGCATAGGTTGTTGTACCTGCTGTCATTTCCCATATTCTTTGTTGATCATCCAGGCTCTCTATCCACACACTGTCATACATCCCAAAATAATCACAATATCCCCCATCAGCTATTGCCAGAATCCTGACAATTCTGGCCTCCGGAAGATTAAAATCTGTTATAAAATGATCTTTGCCATTTACTTTGAGCAATGATATCAAACGATAATTGTGATTTATTTCAATTGATTTACAGCAATTATCATCTTGAAAAAGATGTGTCAGGAACTCTTCATCATGATTTCCTGAAACATGTGCAATTCTCCAGTTATCCCTTTTTTCCCAGAAGCTTCCTTTAATACGGTCAATACTGCCTGTTGCTGCTTCCAGAAATAACCTGGCAAATGGTGATTCCCCGATATTTATACCTGGTATTCCTACAGGGAACGGACTGCTTATCCTGTTACTGTTCGCAAGGATAATAAAAGCAAGTTTATCTTCAGGGAGGATTATAATAAGTCCGGAAGCAGAAAGACCATATCCATTATGCCAGACTACTCTGTGATCATTTAAACTATCAAGGAACCAGCCTCTCCCATAACCAACTGTATTATTCGTCCTGAGCATAGCCGGTTCAAACATCTTCAGGCATGTTTCTTCTGTCAGGAGCTGTTGATTCAGAATTCCCTGGCATAATTTTATCAAATCGACAACAGAGGATCTTAATCCTACTGCTGCGTTTACCTGGGTAAGAAACTCTCCTTTAATAACATTATTATGCTCATAGCTGTATGGCATAGCTAATAAGGCTCTTTTATCTTCAGGATCCTCATTAAAGGTGAATGTGGAATTCATGCCGGCAGGATTGAGAATATAGTTTCTTAGTAATTCCTCCCAGCTAAGGCCGGTAGCTTTGGTGGCTATCTCAGATAAGACAGAAAATCTGTCCCCATCGTATCTGAAGTAAGTGCCTGGAGGAAAGTCAGAAGTATGTGACAATAAATGTGAAACTGTGACAGGAGCAAAACTATTAGCATTATGTGGAATTGAATACTTTACCAGAAAATCTCTGATATAGGGGTAGACCGGCTCATATAAATCCAGGATCCCTTTTTCTTCAAGCGACAATAATACCATGGCAGAAAAGGGTTTGGTCAGTGATGCAAGAGGATAAATTGTCTCAGGCGATGCAGGAACAGCTTTTTCAACATCAGAATACCCAAAGGATTTCACCCATAGTACCGTGTCAGAACTCACAATCGCAGCTGATATTCCAGGGATATTCAAACAACACCTGAGAGACTCGATTCCTTTTTCCATGTTTTTCAACGAAGACTGAAAGTTGATCCTTTCAATTATCTGTGCTTCAGACCTGATGGTACAGAAAATATGCACAATAAAAACCATAGCCCATAAATTTAAAAATGATAATACAGAATGGGCTGATAATCTGGAACTTTTCATGTTGTAATTTTGTTAATTCGAAGAAATGGTTACCGGGGCTGTATCCCTGAAATAGAACATAAGATCATAAGAATCAATAAGATTGATAATACGGTCATTAAAGAAGTGTTTTTCCGGTGAACCCAGATACAAATCACCGATCCCCATAAATGGCATCTTTGTATTCAGATAGCTGAATAACTCAGAGTCAGGATCTATATCATTAATCTTTAATAAGAAGTCGGAGCTACCCGCCATATCCATGATTTTATTGACTGATACACAAGGAGGATCAATGTCTATTGTGCAGGTAAGAGGCTTTGTATCTCTGCCATGATCGTCCAGCATTACAGCTTTGAAGCGGCCTTTAGAAAATGAGGTAGCGACAGATAAATATTTATTGCCAAGCGCATTTTTCAAATATTCTCCCATTGCCGGTTTCCCATTTCCATAATAATCCGGATTGCAAGCTATATGAGCATTGTGTGCCCAGACTACCAGGCCATTATCCTTAATCAGCCATTCGTTAATTCTTAATACATTCTCAGCAAGCTGCCTGTCACGAAGGTTCTCGTTATCATGATATAGTCGGTATAAGAATTCATGGGAATTATTTAATGCCTTCGCCAATTGTGATACGTTAAAACAAGTATAATCGGATAAAGATTTTCTGTTCAGATTAATATCCCCTAAAAGCATATTTTCCAACTTTTGATATAACTCCTTTCTGAATACGTATTCTTTGAGGGACATGCTGTGATATGAAATCCCTTTTAATTGACTTATTTGGTTTATTAGTTTACTATTATTATCGACAAATTCAGGATATCTCCCAGCAAGGCATCTGATGGTCTCTTCTGGCGACAATGCATCAAGCTGATTATCAATGCCAATAAAAATTACTTTATCTTCGGAAGCCTTATCCTGATTAAAGTGCCGCATCCATTGAAGCAGGTTTTTTACCTCTGAATTGTTTTGTATCCATGATTCATCAGCAAGCAATGAATCAATATTGCCTCTCCCATGCAATACAAAATCATTAATATGTAATGATTTTCTGTAGCTGAATTCATATGCCAGTACTCTATAATCATAATTCTCAACCAGAAATCTGAATAATCTGTGCTTCAGCTCGCAAAATTCCTTTGTGCCGTGTGTCGCTTCTCCCAGGCCAACAACCTTAAATTTCTCCCGGTTTAGAAAGTCAGCTAACAGATCATCCTGATAGGTCATTGGTGATGCTTCTGGCATATAATGAATAACATCTTCCAGCTCTTTTACCAAGTTTTCATCAGTCCGGCAGGAAAGTCCTCGATTTCCAATATCGGCTATTTTATATATTAGGTTATAATCAATACTTTCCCGGTCAATCTCAGATAATCCCAATAATGCATTTCTGACCAGCTCTGTATTGTCATTGGACATAACCTTTGATAATCCGTCGTTATTAATGAGAGAACAATCTGACAGATTACCGCCATAAGAAGATATTTCCTGCAAGTCGAGGATCTTATTAAAATTGAATTCTTTGATACTTGTGCATGAATGAAACTTTACTTTAACAATAAGATTATTAATATCATAAACCAGACTCCATCGTGTATCGTTTTGTTTTATACTGTCAAGAATCATAAAAGAATATTCAACAGGAGAATTATTTTTGAAGTCAGCTATCAGCTTCGCAGTAAAAACAAATCTTTCATTAGATCCCTTCCTGTTTTTTATTGTCATATGACCACCAAATTCGCTGAAGTTAGAACAGTATTTTACTGACTCTTCATATTTATTATTACTCAATACGGTGAATCCTGTAAGGTTAGGATGAAATAAACTAAAGTCTGATCCATTATATTCAATTATTAAAATATCTCCTGATCTGTCGGCAATAATGTAGTGCAAATACCCAAATAATGGTTGATATTGAAATTGATCAAGGTATTCCGTGATTTCACCAACAGATTCAAAGTTATCGAGAATATACTGTACAAATTGAAATTCATTAATTGGGGTTTTCCGTGAATCGTTCTTGTCTTTAACAGATTGCATATTCAGCTCTTCTATAACAAGGCCTTTCTCATTCATGCCACCAAGCGGAAATTCCTTACCAAATTGATTAAATGTTATGCTGCGATATTTTGATATCCAGTGAAATTCTTCCGGACTTATAACTGAACTTGTCAGTACACTTTTATCAATCCCTCTCTCATTAAGGAAAAGGTATCCCCAGTCAATGGGCCAGTCCAGATTCTTTGACAGGTATATATTGCCGTTGCTTTTCAGACAGAACGCCGTACATGCAAAAACGCCTGGTTCAAAACATAAAATAAAGATTATTAACACAGAAAATGATCTCTTCATTGTTCCTTTATTGAATTATTACCCTGATTATCATAAAATATTCCCTTTGATACCGCCCCCGGCAAATTCAATACTCTGAATCCTGTGCTCATGGATTCATCAAGACTCAGAGATTTTCCCATAGAGGGAGAGCCGGAGCTCAACGGATTTTTATGCCATGTATAATTATCGTTGCCCTTATAATCAGCAAATACTCCAATCCCGTTATTATCGCCAATCCCGGCACTTCTGTTACCAAAATGGTAAATATCATTCCCTTCTATGTCCAAAAATAATCCCGATGAAAAATCTCTTCCGCTTCCAATTAATTGAGTGATTTTTTGATAATCACTCTCCGCATTATAAGTATCATCTCCTGACTGGTCAATAAAGCAGGCAATACTATAGTGTGCACCATAACCCTGACTGTGGCTCAGGGCGTTATAATTATCTTTGCCTTTTTTATCATAAAAAAGCCCCATTCCAAAATAGTAAGACGATCCTTGTGAAAAACTACCTGCAAAGTATTTATCCTCACCAGAATTATCTATAAAAACACCCAGCCCTCCACCCAGACTTTGTCCATCAGTCGCCTCAGCCCATCTGCCTTTTGCAGAACCCTGTATAAAATTCTGTGACTGAAATGCTGCCTCAACTCCCGTACCCGGTGTATTATAGTTGTCGACACCCTCATTATCTATGAATACTCCAACCCCCATGGTCCCCCCGAATGCCTGGGAATAAGAAAGACAATTATATTTATCATCCCCTTTAATATCAATAAGTAATGATGAACCATAAAAGGATGCTGCCTGACTATAGTTACTTTTACTTATGTAAATATCATCCCCTGACAGATCATACAATAATGAAGAACCAAATAAAGAAAAAGCCAGTCCCGGAACACCTGTCCTGTACAAATCATTACCCTCAAGGTCTATCAATACTCCTATTCCCAGGACACCAGCTGCAAGAAAATGGTTGTCACTAAGGTATCTGTCATCCCCTTCAAAATCCACTATAATCCCAAAAGGTTGATCGTTTGATACTGAAGAAGCAAGATTGCCATAATACACATCATCTCCACCAGGTTCTATTACCATAATATCATTGCCTGTTATTGTATCATTTTTGAGGCTGTTAATTGCTACATTGCCTAATATGGTCTTAATGCTGCATCCTGAGAAGGATTCTGGTATTTCACTATTGTCTAACAAAAAGAACGATCTGAGCTTTTCAGTAAAAACCCTTGTGGCAAAGGATAATTTTTTTAAATCAGTATTGCGTAATATATCAAAAGCAGATAAATCCCGCATTTCTCCCTGGGACCAGGGAAGAAATAAGGTCTCAAATAAATCTCTTCTTGAATCTGGCAGACTTGCTTGCAGATGCTCCTGAATTTCCTTTGAAAAATGCTCAAAAATTATCCTGGCATCCTTAATTGAGATCAGATTCTCGATTATACATTTCCTCATTTCAAATGGAAGTTTCTCCCATTCTTCTTCCTGGTTAAGTATAAAATTATTGGTTTTAATACATTCATCAATTTTTTCCTGAGTGAAAATTTCAGGCCGGTTAAAAGACGAAGGCATGGGCGGCCCGTATCCACCTGCGCTTGAACTCAATAGTTTGTAAGTCAGGTGAAAAGATGTTTGAAAGTTGTTTAATGATTCATTCAGTTTATTTGATAAGGTCATCAGGAATTCCGGCATACCCCCACTCCTTTTAAAGAAATAGTTATTGACAGGAATAGAATATTTTACCCCCTGGATGATTGAAATATAATTATAATCAATCTCGGGCAGGTTAGCAAACGCTGATTCAATATCCTGTGTGTATTCAACTGAATCATTTTGCTTCTCAACACCACAATTTGTTAGTAAAATTACAAAAACAAAAAATGCCGTTCTTTTCATGAGGTTTTATTATGAGCAATGCATGAATCCTGGTTAACATCACCATTCTTATTAATCATCAAATATTTATTTCTCCTGGCAGAAGACAGATAGAGCAGGAATTTCCGTACAGATTCCTATTAATAATTTCTTTATAATTTACCAGACTATCTAATACATCTGCTATTCTTTTTTTGTTATAAACTCTATTGCTTCATCAATCATTTTGCCTTCGTTTGGAGGATATTCGTGTTCCATATCACTTATAATAATATGTTTAACAGGATTCTGAAGCCTGCGGAAAGCTCCGATCATTTGTCTTTGCTGGGGTAAATAAAAATCTTTCTCACCACCAACAATTACTCCATTTATCTTTGAAGATATTATTACCGGCATATTCTCATTTGCCAGAATACGGGGAATTCCAGGGCAAAATGAAATAAAAGCCGTTACCGGAATAACACCTCTTACAGCTATATCAATTGCAAATGTGCCTCCGGCTGAAATTCCTGCTGAAAGGATATTTGAACAATCTATCGGGTAGGTGTCTTTAATTGTTTCAAAGCACTTTTCTAATTCCCTGTTGGCTCTCTCATCGCCCGATGTCCACCCGTATGTATTGTAATCATAATGTCTGTAAGATTGAAAATATATTTTAATATAATTTGAATCCAGTTCCTGCGAGTGCCAGTGCTCCTTTACTCTTTCCAGATTGCTGCCTCCTCCATGAAATATAAGACATAATGGCCATTTACGATTTCCTGAGAACCTTTCCGGCAATTCAGCTTCATAAATTATTTTTGATTCCCGCATAGCCTCATCTCTAAGCTTCAGGTCATGTTCTGATATTGAGATAAACTCTGAAAATTCCATATATGGTTTGTACTTTGGGATTCTGCCGTCCAGGAAATAAAAAAATCCTTTTTGATGTCCCTCCCGGAATATCTTCAGATTATCAGAATATCTCAGTAGCTTTTCATTTATATATATTTCTTCTTTGGATAATTCGAAGTCCTTAAATGGAAAGTTGTGTTTATTATCTTTCAGGAAACCTAAAGCTGATTCAAAATCACTTTTTTCTTCTAACCTGTTTATTGTATATAAAAATTCTTTGTAAGTGAGACTCTGACCAACTGAATCCGCTGAAGTAAACATGAACAAAATAGACATGATCATAATTGTAAAATCATTTATAATCATAATAGCCTGAAGCTGGTTCAGGACTAAAATATTATACAGGTTTAAATCTTAATGGAATTTTCGATAAGTGGTATAATATTTCAATGACCGGGGAAAAGCCGGAACTTAATATTTTTACAGCCGGGGACTGAGATCCGACATGACAGAAATACTAATATGCTGG
>DAINPM010000033.1:0-23509 GCA_036743455.1 Bacteroidales bacterium
CCTGGCGGAGCAACAAACAGACCGGCATCTACAGCCGGTTTTTTATTTTATTCAAATCTTCTTCTCATTCCCTCTCCATCAGCTGTCTTAAGAGCAGCAACCACATCTTCCGGCTTTATTTCTCCAGCTTCATTGTGTATTGTTTCTCCTTCAGCGCAGGAAGCAACCCCAACCTTCATCAATTCACTGTCGGGTAAACCTGACATACCCATGTCTTCAAATGTTGTGGGTAGTCCTACTGCCTGACAGAAATCGTACACTTCATCAATAATTTCTCCCGGACGGTCAGTGAGAAAAAGAGAAGCCAGTACCCCGAATGCTACTTTCTCGCCGTGAAACAGATGATGAGTCTCTTTCAGCACCGTTAGTCCGTTGTGAATAGCATGACTGGCAGCCAGTCCACCACTTTCAAAACCCAGTCCGCTCAAGAGGATACAGGCTTCCACTACGTGTTCAAGAGCAGGAGTTACAACATTGGCTTCTGCGGTGACCAGGGCTGTCTGCCCATATTCAAGCAAAGTGTCATAGCACAGCCGTGCCAGTGTCTGTGCCGTCATTGATCCGGGATAGCCTGACATATTGGGAGAAACAGTCCGCTGACATGAATCGGCTTCAAACCAGGTAGCCAGGGCATCCCCTATTCCGCATCTGAGGAAACGGGCCGGGGCACGGGCTATAATTTCAGTGTCAACAAGAACCATATTGGGATTAGAAGGAAAGAACATATATCTCTTGAACTCGCCCTGTGGAGTATAAATGACTGAAAGGGCACTGCATGGAGCATCAGTGGATGCGATTGTAGGAACAACAACAACCGGGACCTTCAGGTTAAAAGCAACTGCTTTTGCTGTATCAAGGGTCTTCCCTCCCCCTATCCCTGCAATGAGATCAATACCGGCAGACTGAGCCGCTTTGGTTATTTCTGAGATCTCTTCATCAGAACACTCTCCATGAAAACGCTTTGTAACAATCTTTAACTCTTCTTCCACATTTTTCTTAAAATCCGGAAGAAGATTATCATATACAAAAGGATCACAGATCAGGTATCCGCTTTTTCCATACCTGGCCATTTCTATGCCCAGCTTTTTAATGGCTCCCGCCCCCTGAACATATCTTCCCGGGAAAATTGAAACACTTATCATTTGAATATTTTTAAAATTTGTTATATCACTAATTTATGACTTTTTTTTTAAACCATAGCGGTATTATCCCGCCAATATCCATCGCCAGGAACAAAATAAGTTTTTCTCAATAATTATGTCCATGCTTAAATTTTTATAGAAGCAGATGAATGTTATTTTTCCGGGTAATAAGAAAAATAATCTGAAAAAAAACAAACTGATAGAAAAAGCATGTTAAACAGACGAAATAATTGATTACTGTAGCTCATATTTTGATGAAGAGTTTTATTGTATCAATGGCTTATTATACTTTTGATAAGGAATTAATACAATTATTATGGCCTTCAGTGATATCACCTATTCAAAAAACATGAATGAATTAAAAGATTTTTCGGTTGAAGAAACGCACAAAACACCTCTTATTGATTTTAATCATATAACAGGAGAACTTATCATATCAGGGAAATCTATTCCTGAAAATCCTGCAAAGATATATGAACCTGTAATGGAATGGGTGAGTATTTATATTACAAATCCGAGACCTGTAACAAATCTCAGGTTTAATGTAGAATATTTCAACACTGCATCATCTATATGGTTCTCAAAAATTATAAAAGCTCTCACCCAGATCAACAATCCCGATTACCTCCTTATCGTACACCTGTATGTTCCCCTGGAGGAATATGATGATCTTAATGAGATTGATGATATAAGAGACGCTTTTGGCCCCATCACCAATCTTTTTCAAAACACCATTCCCGGAGTCGGGCTTAAACTGTACGGCACCAACGATAATTCCGAAGTGGTAAAAGATACTATGGTCCTTATGTAATTAGGACAATCACCTTCTCTGTTATTTTATAGTTTATATCTTTCTTATTCTTTTGTTGAAAGATATTCCCTGCTTTCCGATTTGAATTTTTAAATTGCGCCCACATATTTTTTGTTAATATTATGCCAAGACGTGAGGATTTAAAAAAAATACTAATAATCGGCTCGGGGCCGATTATTATCGGACAAGCTTGTGAATTTGATTATTCTGGCACTCAGGCCTGTAAAGCTTTACGTTCTCTCGGATACAAGATCGTACTTGTCAATTCCAATCCTGCCACGATCATGACAGATCCTGAGATGGCTGATGCCACCTATATTGAGCCACTCAATGAATATGCTCTTACAGAGATAATCAAAAAAGAACGTCCCGATGCCCTTTTACCCAACCTTGGAGGGCAGACGGGTCTTAATCTCTCTTCTGTTCTGGCCCGGAAGGGTGTGTTGAAGAAATATAATGTTGAGGTCATAGGTGTGAATATTGACGCCATAGAAAGGGGTGAAGACAGGACAGCTTTCAAAGAGACGATGAACCGCCTTGGAATAGATATGCCAATGAGCAGGGCTGTATCAACTTTGGAAGATGCCGAGAAAGTTGCCAATGAGCTGGGTTATCCTGTTGTTGTACGTCCGGCCTACACTATGGGGGGTACAGGAGGAGGTCTCGTATATAATGTTGAGGAATTACAGACTGTTGCCAGTCGTGGTTTATCAGCCAGTATGGTCAATCAGGTACTTATTGAAGAGTCTGTTGTAGGATGGGAAGAGCTTGAGTTGGAAGTTGTCAGGGATTCAAAAAACCAGATGATAACTGTGTGCTTCATAGAAAATGTTGATCCTATGGGTGTCCATACAGGTGATTCTTTCTGTACGGCTCCTATGCTGACCATCAGTAAAGAGCTTCAGAAACGTCTGCAGAAATATTCCTATAGTATTGTTGAAGCTATTGAAGTGATAGGTGGAACTAATGTTCAGTTTGCACATGACCCTTCCACCGGCAGAGTTGTGGTAATTGAGATCAATCCCCGCACCTCGCGGTCATCAGCTTTGGCATCCAAAGCCACCGGTTTCCCTATTGCTTTTGTGTCGTCACTGCTTGCAGGAGGGCTTACTCTGGATGAAATACCTTACTGGCGAAGCGGCACTCTTGATAAATATACTCCCTCAGGTGATTATGTCGTTGTTAAATTCCCGCGCTGGGCTTTTGAGAAATTCGAAGGGTTGAAAGACAGGCTTGGGACACAGATGCAGGCAGTGGGTGAAGTGATGAGCATAGGGAAAACCTACAAAGAAGCTCTTCAGAAAGCGATACGTTCACTCGAAACAGGCCGTTACGGTCTGGGCTTTGCTGCTGACTACAACAAAAAAACACTTGACGAGCTTCTTAATATGCTCAATCATCCTTCCAGTGAACGTCAGTTCATCATGTATGAAGCTCTCAGAAAAGGGGCGAAAACAGATGATCTGCACAACAGGACAAAAATCAAGGCCTGGTTCATCTCACAGATGAAAGAGCTGGTTGAAGAAGAAGAAAAAATTCATTTGTATAAAGGATCCCTTCCTCCGGACAATATCTTTATACAGGCAAAGAAAGATGGTTTTGCAGATAAATATCTCTCCCGTCTCCTGGAAGTCCCGGAAAAGGAAATAAGGAAGAAAAGGATCTCCCTGGGTATGAATGAAGCCTGGGAACCCGTACCAGTGAGTGGTGTCAACGATGCAGCATATTATTATTCAACATATAATGCAACTGACAAAGTAACTGTATCCGGCAGAAAGAAGATAATGGTTCTGGGCGGAGGTCCTAACAGGATAGGACAGGGTATAGAATTTGACTATTGCTGTGTACATGCTGCTCTTGAGATAAGAAAAGCAGGGTTTGAATCCATCATGGTTAACTGTAATCCCGAGACTGTCTCTACCGATTATGACACGTCCGACAAACTTTATTTCGAACCACTTACTGCCGAAGATGTATTAAGTATCTACGATAAGGAGAAACCGGAGGGAGTGATCATTCAGTTCGGGGGGCAGACACCTCTTAACCTGGCACGTGAGCTATCTGAAGCCGGTGTGAAAATCCTGGGAACCAGCCCTGATACTGTTGATCTTGCCGAAGACCGTGACCGTTTCAGACATATCATTGAAAAACTTCAAATACCTCAACCTCCTTCCGGGATGGCCGGCAATCTTGAGGAAGCTCTGACAATAGCCAGTCAGATAGGATACCCTCTTATGATACGGCCATCATACGTCCTTGGTGGCCGTGCGATGAAAATTATCCTTGATAAGGATATGTTGGAGGAATATGTTAAAAAAGCCGTTGATGTATCTCCCGACCGTCCGTTATTACTGGATAAGTTCCTTGAAGATGCAATAGAAACAGAAGCTGATGCCATATCTGACGGAACAGATGCATTTGTGCCGGCTGTCATGCAACATATTGAATATGCAGGTATCCATTCCGGCGATTCTGCATGTGTCATCCCTCCTGTTATCATACCAAAAGAACACAAAAAAACCATTTATGATTACACTCGGCGTATTGCAATGGAATTGAATGTAGTAGGCTTACTTAACATTCAATATGCAATATATGAAGATGTGGTATATATTCTCGAGGCCAATCCACGGGCTTCCCGTACAGTGCCACTCGTTTCAAAAGTTTGTAATGTGTCAATGGCCAGAATTGCTACCGGAATATTGCTCGGACAAAAATTATCAGCATTCGGGTTGAAAAACAGGACATTCAGCCATTTCGGTGTAAAAGAAGCTGTTTTCCCCTTTAATATGTTCCCGGATATTGATCCTCTCCTTGGTCCCGAAATGCGTTCTACCGGTGAAGTACTTGGGATGGCCGATTCCTACGGAATGGCTTTCTTTAAATCGCAGGAAGCAACGCTCACTCCCCTGCCGGTAAATGGCACTGTACTTATTACTATTGCCGATCGTGATAAAAGCAAAATCCTACCCGCCGCTTTAAATTTCAGGGATATGGGATTTAAGATAATGGCAACAGGCGGTACCCGCGATTTCCTCATAGATAACGGGATAGAAACTGAACTGATACTGAAAGTACACCAGGGAAGACCAAATATTGTTGATGCAATAAAGAATGGAGAAGTAGATTTAGTTGTAAATACTCCTGCAGGACGGCTCAGTGAATATGATGATTCCTATATAAGAAAAAATGCTATTAAATACCGAATACCTTATATTACAACTACCTCAGCTGCTTTTTCAGCTACCCAGGGAATAAAAGAAAGACAAAACGGCAAGTTCAAAGTCAAATCACTGCAGGATTATCACAAAGCAATCCCGGATTAAGATCTTTAGAATACGTAAGAGCTAATATAAAAGAAGTAACCCTTTTTGAAGGTCTGAAAACCGCATAAAACAGGAAGAAATTCTTATCAAAACGCCTGGTATTTTTCTTAAATACATAGTTTTTAAACCAGAACTATTTAAAGTGCCAGGTGTACCCTGGTATTACAGGCTCCTGTGAAGCATCAGAGTCATTTAAAAAAAGAGAATCAGGGATTTATCATCCATGATTCCCGGCAATGACAACAGAATATTGAAGTAAAGATTATATAAAAAATACTTAGCTTAAAGCTTTCCTGAACTTTCTGAACAGCCTTTCATCGCTATCGCCGGCCTTAATACCTTCTATCATTACCTCTATAACACCATCTATCTTTGAATAATCGAAACCAGCTTCAATTGCAAATTTTCTCAGCATTTTTATTTCACTGTCCTCAACTTCATCATCTGCAAGTATCACTTCTGCAATATTGTGCAGATGTTCAAATTTCTCTTCAAGGGAGTAAGGTGCCTGATAATTATGTTCTTTCTCCATGGTGATGATCTGATCAATCTCGGGGTCCGTCAGCCCGAATTTTCTCCCTTCCTTGTGCAACATCTCCTTTTCCGGTGTTTCCAGCTTCCCGTCCGAACGGGAAACCTGAACCAGATGAATAAAAGCATCCCTGTTTATCCGTCTTCCCTGGTGTGTTATAAAATCAACAAAACTCATCTTTAAACAATTGAGTAATTAAGTAATAAAAAATAATTAAAGAGCTTAAAATTAATAATTAATTTCACAGCCTCTCCCTTATACACAAACAAATTAAAAGCATTTTAGTTCGGTTTTCCCGGATATACTCTTTTCTACTTCCCGGGCTTATATTTTTTGTCTGTAATTTAATGTAATAAAAACCTGTAAGATACCTGTTTATAAAGAAAATATAACCTTTGGCAGCTGCTCTTCTTCATCACGGAATGTCATAAAAGTTAAAAGTTATTAAATAAAATGTTAATTTGCTGAAGTGAAAATTGTGAAGTACAATAAACCATATATTTATAATATATTAAAGTGGCATAACCTTTGTGAAAAGAATGAAATATTTAAATACCCGAATGAAATAATAACTAATTAAAAGTGTGAAATAAAATGAGCATCTTTAAAATTAAATCTCCGGGAATAATTCTAATAATATCATTTTTTTTTCTTTCTATAAATATGTATTCCCAGAATCTCCGAGAAGATTCCCAACTTGATAACAGAGTAAGGGAATTTCTTCGTTCGCAGCGGTGGTATGATTTGAATGTCCCTGCTGTTGACGGGCAATTGCTTTATGATATAATTATTAAGAACAATTACACAAGTGCTCTTGAGATTGGAACTTCCACCGGTCATTCAGGTATATGGATTGCCTGGGCATTAAGCAAAACGGGCGGAAAACTTACCACAATTGAAATTGATGAAGGTCGTCACAGGGAAGCGTTAAAAAATTTCCGGGAGGCCGGTCTATCGGAATACATTGACGCAAGACTTGGCGATGCACATGAGATGGTTAAAGAGCTGCAAGGACCTTTTGATTTTGTTTTCAGTGATGCAGACAAAAACTGGTATAAAAATTATTTTATAGATATTGATCCCAAGCTTAAGGTTGGAGGTTGTTTTACTGCACATAACATAGCTGAGATTGGTCACGGATACGGTGGATATGGCGGGCAGGCTGATTTTCTGCGTTATGTAAGAAGTCTTTCCAACTATGAGACTTCTTTAAACACAAGAGGAGGAGGGGTCTCTGTCAGTTATAAGAAATCTGAAAAATAACAAGTTTTTATGAGCGTGGAAAAATTAGAGAGAAAACTCGGTCTTTTCCCTGCTACAAATATTGTAGTGGCCAATATGATTGGGGCAGGGATATTCACTACTTCAGGGCTCCTTATGGCTGGCCTTAATGACCCGGTCCTGATGATTGTATTATGGGTTGTGGGAGGTCTTATTGCTTTATGCGGCGCATTGTCATACGGTGAGCTCGGGGCCAATATGCCGGGAGCAGGAGGCGAATATCTCTTTCTCTCAAAGTTATACCATCCTCTTTTCGGATTTCTCAGTGGCTGGGTTTCTTTTATGGTTGGCTTCTCAGCCCCTATTGCTGCTTCAGCGCTCGGATTCAGCGAATATTTTCTCAGAGCTGTCCCCGGATTGTCTGTATGGCTGGATAATGCAGGAATAATGGGCCCGGTTTGGACAAATAAATTACTGGCTATATCCGTAATACTGATCTTTACCTTTATCCATTACCGCGGGATAAAATATGGTGCAAAGATCCAGAATATCCTCACTCTGCTGAAAGTCATTCTTGTAGTGGTTCTTCTTGCTGCAGGTTTTTTATCAGGGAAAGGTGATTTCAGTAATTTCCGTGAGGGTGGGAAAGTAGCACCGGGTCTTGACGGATTTAAAACCATAGGTCTGTCTCTTATGTGGATAATGTTTGCATACAGTGGCTGGAATGCTTCTACATACATTGGCGCTGAGATAAAAAACCCTGCAAAAACACTACCGCGTTCACTCCTGTATGGGACAGCCATTGTTCTTCTTCTGTACCTGGGTATCAATATCCTGTATGTATACAGCATTAATCCCACAGATATGAAGGATGTAATATCAGTGGGAGGGCTGGCCATGGGTAATCTTTTTGGCAAACCGGCTGAAATATTATTCTCCCTCCTTATCGCTTTTGCTCTCTTCTCTTCTCTTAGTGCTTTTATCATCATAGGCCCCAGGGTCTATTATTCCATGGCAAAGGATGGTCTTTTCTTCAAATCAGCTGCACGGATACATGAAAAATTCAAAGTACCCTCAAATTCCATTCTTTTACAATGTCTTATTGCTGTTATTCTGGCTCTGTCAGGGACTTTCGAACAAGTCCTCACTTATATGGGATTCGCTCTTGGGATATTCCCCATCATGACAGTAATAGGTATCTGGCGATTACGTAAGAGCAATCCGGGCAGTATACGGATGAAAGGTTTTCCCATAACCCAGATCATTTATATCATTATGGGTGTCCTGATCCTTGTTCTGTCGTTTATGGAAAAACCGATGGAATCATCAATAGCACTGCTTACAGTTGTCATTGGCATACCTGCATATTACATCTTCAAACACACAAACGGCACTAAACCGTGATGACCAGTAAGACTGTTATTATTTAGCTTTTATAATATTTGTATGATCTCCGTTAGCAAGATGACGGATAACCACTGAAGCACAAGCCAGTCCGAAAGCTGCCGGCATATAAGAAATGGTTCCTACAACAGATGCCTTGTTCTGTTCTCCGGTGACAGTAAGCACCCTGGTTTTATCGTACGCCTCGGGAGACCATACTGCTGTCACTCCTTCTCTGATACCGAGCCGGTGCAGCCTCTTACGCAACATGCGGGCCAGACTACAGCCACTGGTCTCTGAAATATCAGAGATACTGATCTGTAAAGGATCAAATTTACCGCCTGAACCCATTGAACTTACTATAGGATATTTCCGCATCAGAGAGTGCCAGATAAGGTATACTTTGGGAGACAGGGTATCTATGGCGTCAACTACATAATCATATCCTTTGTCAAGAACAGTAATCATGCTGTCGTCTTTTATATACTCATTTATTACCTCCAGACGCAGCCCGGGATTAATGTCCAGAAGTCTTGAAGCCATCACTTCAGTTTTGTATAATCCCTCTGTGCTTTTCAGGGCAAGAAGCTGTCTGTTCCTGTTGGACGATTGTATCCTGTCACCATCAACAATCGTCATTGAACCAATTCCTGCACGGCATATCATCTCGGCAGCATAAGCTCCCACTCCTCCCAGCCCGACAATAAGGATGCGGGCAGATGAAAGGTTCAGCATACCTTTTCTTCCAAGAAGCATTTCAGTCCTGTTAAGCCAGTCAAATACCATTTACAGCCCTGTTGATACCAAAAAAGACAAAAAAATTATTCAGGAATTGTTTTTTCAGTTCACCGGTATTCACACCAAGGTCTCCTGCCACCTTGGTGTAGATATCTTTAATATCTGTTCCCGTTCCATCCGTTTCCAGAAATATTTTTTCCACCGGAAGTTTTTGTATCAGTTGAGATGATTCAGGTCTTATGCTAAAGCCGGACCATAAGGACAGATAAAAACCTTTTGAAATAAGCTGAAAAGCCAGATCTTTTTTGCCATGGAATCCATGTATCAGCCATGCCATTTTGGGTTTCATCCTTTTATACACTCCTATAAGCTCTTCCCACGCTTTTACACAATGAATTATCAGAGGCTTCTCCTTTTCCTCTGCTATATATACCTGCTCCTCAAATACTTTTCTTTGCAGATCGGGTGGAGGTCCTTTAATTTTATCAAACCCGGCTTCACCTATAGCCGTTATCAATGGATTGTCGGCCATCCTGATAACATTTATTATCTGTTCATTATGATTATCTTTTGTAAGGTACCACGGGTGAATTCCGTAAGTATAGCTCAGCCCGGCTACATCCTGTGGTTCTTTTTTCTCATGGGCCATAAGTGTCACAACAGAGAAAACACCAGGGAGAGGATGGGCTCCGTGAGTATGAATATCTATATAATCATTTTCCTCCGGAAGGTTCATCGTGAATGATTTCCGATTACAGTCAATCCCCTGTCTATTCTGTTTAGTGTTTCCTCCTTCCCCAGCCAGGAAATGATATTAAAAATATGCGGTCCGCGTGATGCGCCGACAAGAACGAGCCTCAAGGCATTCATAATATTACCGGTATGGTATCCTTTTTGTGTTATCCACATCTTCACAGCCTGCTCAATAGCATCCGGAGTGAAATCTGACAGTTCTGCCAGTATATCTTTCAACCCCCTCAGGTAATCAGGAGTCTCCGGTCTCCATCTCTTTGTTATTACCTCACTGTCGTAAGCTTTGGGTGCAATAAAAAAGAAATCTGTTTCATCCCATATATCTTTTACAAAACTAACTCTTTCTTTCACCAGATCAACAAGCGTCTCCAGTTGAATAATGTCGTGATGAAAACCTTTAGCCCGAAGTATTTCCCTGAATTCCATTGCCAGCTGTTTATTGCTTTTCTGCTGAAGATAATGATGATTGAACCACCGGGCTTTTTCCGGATCAAAACGGGAACCAGCTTTATGTACTCTGTCAAGTGAAAAAACATTTATCAGTTCATCCATACTGAATATCTCCTTTTCTGTTCCCGGGTTCCAGCCCAGAAGAGCGAGCATATTCACAAAAGCTTCAGGATAATATCCTTCTTCCCTGTACCCTCTGGCTGTTTCACCATAAGGCCAGTACAATGGAAATACAGGAAATCCCATCTTATCGCCGTCCCTCTTGCTTAATTTCCCTTTTCCGTCGGGTTTGAGGAGAAGGGGAAGATGGGCAAAAAGAGGTTTTTCCCAGGCAAATGATCTGTATAATAAAAAATGAAGAGGAAGGGAGGGTAACCATTCCTCGCCACGGATAACATGGGTGATCTTCATCAGATAGTCATCAACAACATTGGCAAGATGATATGTAGGCATTCCATCAGACTTGAAAAGCACTTTATCGTCAAGTGTGTCAGTATTAACGACAATATGTCCACGGATAAGGTCATCAAGATGCACATCCTCATTTACAGGCATCTTATATCGTATCACATAGGGTTTATCCTCTGTGATAAATCTTTTCCACTCTGATTCCGGTAAGGACAATGAGTTTTTCAGTTTATCCCTTACAGAGGAATTATAAGTAAAAGTCTGGCCTTTCTTTTCAGCAGAATAACGTAATAATTCGAGCTCTTCGGGTGCATCAAATGCATAGTAGGCATCTCCTTTTTCAACAAGTTTTTCGGCATACTGCCTGTATAGATTTTTTCTTTCACTCTGACGGTATGGACCATAGGGGCCCCCTTCAAGGACGCCTTCGTCTGGTTTTATACCACACCACTTAAGAGACTCTGTTATATATTCTTCTGCTCCGTTCACAAATCTTGACTGATCAGTATCTTCTATTCGAAGAATAAATATTCCTTTTTGCTTTTTTGCAAAGAGATAATTGTAAAGAGCAGTCCTGACCCCACCAATATGCAAGGGACCTGTCGGACTCGGAGCAAAACGAACCCTCACTTGTTGCATAACATGCTTTTTAGATTAATATACAAATATAGGCAAACCCTCTTAGAAATAACAGTCGGGAAAATATCAGTTTTGTAATAATGAATTGTAGAACATTTGTAATACCTTTATATATGTAACTATTCATTTTACATATTCCGATGAAAAAGATGAAAGCTCTTGTAAAAGCACGTCCGGAAAGAGGCTTGTGGATGCAGGAAGTACCCATTCCCGAACCCGGATTGAATGATGTTATAATAAAAGTAAAAAAATCTTCTATTTGTGGCACTGATCTTCACATATACAAATGGGATGAATGGTCGCAAAGAACAATTAAAACACCCATGGTTATTGGTCATGAGTATATGGGAATCATTGAGGAGATGGGACCGGGAGTCACTAATCTGAAGCTGGGAGAAAGGGTTACCGGAGAGGGTCATCTGGCCTGTGGTCATTGCAGGAACTGCCGCCGGGGCAAAGAACATGTCTGTGAAAACAGTATAGGCATAGGGGTTCACGTTGACGGATCATTTGCAGAATACGTCAGGATACCTGCCACCAATGTAGTCCCGCTTGATAGCAGGATACCGGACGACTGGGCTGCTATTATGGATCCCTTCGGAAATGCCACTCATACTGCTCTTTCTTTCCCCCTGCTGGGAGAAGATGTTCTTATAACAGGGGCAGGACTTATCGGAGGAATGGCTATAGCTATTGCAAGATTTTCCGGAGCAAGATTTATTGTTGCCAGTGATCTGTCAGATTATCGTCTTGCTATAGCAAAAAAGATGGGAGCAACAATTGTGCTTAATCCATCAAAAGGTGAAAAAATATCTGATGCAGTAAAGAGCCTGGGTATGAGAGGCTTTGACATTGGAATGGAAATGTCGGGTTCCCCTGCGGCTTTTGTTGATATGATAAATAATATGTATAACGGATCAAGCATCTCGCTTCTGGGGATACTCCCTTCGGATTTTGAAGTACCATGGAGTGATATAATTTTTAAGGCTATCACTTTAAAAGGGATATACGGAAGAGAGATATGGGAGACATGGTATAAGATGGAACAAATGATAATAGGAGGTATAAACCTTGATCCGGTAATAACCCATCATTTCCCCATAGATGATTTTCAGAAGGGTTTTGATATTATGGAAGAAGGAAAATGTGGAAAGGTTATTCTGGACTGGGAATAATAAAACAAAGATTATGTATAAAGAATATCAAAAACATCTTACCGGCATTATTGATGATATAAAAGAAAAGGGACTGTACAAAAATGAGCGTATCATTGTTTCTCCGCAGGGTCCTGAGATAATACTGGATACCGGTCAAAAAGTTCTGAATTTCTGTGCAAATAATTATCTGGGTTTATCCAATAATCCTGATCTCATTGAGGCAGCCAAATCATCTCTTGATGATCATGGCTATGGGATGTCGTCTGTAAGATTTATCTGTGGAACGACCGATCTTCATAAAGAGCTTGAAAGAAAAATTGCCCGCTTTTTCAATACTGATGATACTATTCTCTATGCAGCATGCTTTGATGCCAACGGGGGCCTTTTTGAACCTCTGTTGACCGATGAAGATGCTGTTATCTCTGATTCGCTCAATCATGCTTCCATCATTGACGGTGTACGTCTATGCAAAGCCAGGAGATACAGGTATTTAAATACTGACATGGATGATCTGGAAAAACAGCTCAAACAGGCTAAAGCTCAGCGATTCAGACTTATAGTCACAGACGGCGTTTTCTCAATGGATGGTAATGTGGCTCCTCTGGATAAAATCATTGATCTGGCTAATCGCTATGATTCGATGGTTATGGTTGATGAATCACATTCTGCCGGGGTTGTGGGAGAGACAGGAAGAGGTGTAACAGAACTGTACAATGTAATGGGACAGGCAGAGATTATCACCGGCACTCTGGGCAAAGCTTTCGGTGGTGCCATAGGAGGTTTTACAACCGGGAAGAGAGAGATCATCGAACTGCTTCGTCAGAGATCCAGGCCTTATCTTTTTTCCAATTCCATACCTCCTTTCGTGGTCGCTGCCGGTATAAAGATGATAGACATGATGACTGAGACCAATGAACTGCAGGACAAACTCCACAACAACTCCGAGTATTTCATTAGCCGCATGACCAATGCAGGTTTCGATATTAAACCAACAAAATCGGCAATATGTGCAGTGATGTTGTATGATGCCCTGCTATCACAGGAATTTGCAGCCATACTACTTGATGAAGGTATTTATGTAACAGGTTTTTATTATCCGGTAGTACCGCAGGGAGAAGCCAGGATACGTGTTCAGCTTTCAGCTGCCCATGAGAGAGAACATCTTGATAAAGCTATAGATGCATTTACCAGAACCGGCAGAAAGCTTAAAGTAATAAACTGACGATTATACCTTTTCTGTGATCATCCACCACATTTGGAAGCGCCGCAATCCTTGCATATAAGACAACCTTCTTCATACACCAGGTTATGTGATCCGCACTCACTGCATGTTCCTTTAGCCCTGGTACCGTTTGGTATGTATTTCTTCAGAGCTCTCTCTACACCGTTCTTCCAGTTATTGATGGACTCACTGTCAAGCTTAAGTGACTGGACAAGATTGACAACATCGGCAATAGGCATTTCGTATCTGAGGACGCCTGATATAAGTTTTGCATAATTCCAGAATTCCGGTTTGAACATATGAGACAGGCCTCCCATGGTTTTCTTATAACCATATTTATCGGTGTACTGAAAATCGTAACGGGTATTACCCTCTTCGTTTTTAACTTTTATTATCTGACCTTTTACAATACTTTTGGGAATAGGGAAGATTTCCTCATCAGCCAGTCCTGTGAAAATTTCGTATGGCCTGTTATCCTTCAGTCCGACAAAAGCCACCCATTTTTCTTCATTTATGTTGAACCTTATCACATCACAATCGAGGATTTTTGGTCTTTTTGGTTTTTCTATCCTGCCTTCGGGTTTACCGGTAACAAGGACTCCGCTGCGTGATCCGTCGCGATACACTGTTGCACCTTTGCACCCATGCTTCCAGGCTGTCAGATATAGTTCACCCACCATACTTTCCTTTACATCCGATGGGAGATTGATAGTTACACTGATAGAATGATCGACCCATTTCTGGATAGCACCCTGCATTCTGACTTTAGCAATCCAGTCAACATCGTTGGCACTTGCCTTATAGTATGGTGATTTTATGACCAGTTTTTCTATCTCACTATCACTTTGCTGCTTAACTTCATCCGGATCATATCCGTTAAGTTTCAGCCAGTCAACAAATTTATGGTGAAATACATTAAACTCTTCCCATGAATCACCTACTTCATCTCTGAAAGTGATATTTACATTTTTATCGTTAGGATTTACTTTTCTTCTTCTCTTGTAGAAAGGAGAAAAAACGGGTTCTATGCCTGAGCTAGTCTGGGTCATGAGACTGGTAGTTCCTGTCGGGGCTATTGTAAGAAGAGCAATATTTCTGCGCCCGAACTTCTCCATGTTACTGTACATCACGGGATCTGCTTCCTTCAGCCGTAAAATAAAGGGATTATTTTTTTCTCTTTCGGCATCATAGATAAGAAAAGAGCCTCTCTCTTTGGCGAGGTATGTTGACGACTTATATGCTTCAACAGCCAGTGTCTTATGAACTTCTACGGAGAAAGTTGTAGCTTCTTCAGTTCCGTATCTCAGTCCCAGAGCTGCCAGCATATCTCCTTCTGCAGTTATTCCTATACCTGTTCTTCTTCCCTGTTCAGATTTCTTTCTGATATTCCTCCATAAATTTCTTTCCACCCTTTTAAGTTCATCCGGCTCCGGATCGTCCTCTATCTTGGAAAGAATGGCATCTATCTTTTCCATCTCCAGATCTATGATATCGTCCATCATCCTTTGTGCCAGGCCTACATGTTCCTTATACAGTTCGAAATCAAATTCTGCCTGTGGGGTGAAAGGATTTTTCACATAGCTATACAGGTTAATAGCCAGAAGGCGGCAACTGTCGTAAGGACAAAGAGGTATTTCCCCACAGGGATTTGTGGATACTGTTTCGAAACCAAGATCGGCATAGCAATCCGGAACACTTTCTTTTATTATAGTATCCCAGAAAAGAACTCCCGGCTCAGCAGATTTCCAGGCATTATGAACAATTTTCTCCCATAATTTTCCTGCATCCACATCGTTGACAAATTTCGGATTAGCAGAATCAATAGGATATTGTTGTCTGAAAACTGATTTCTTTTCCACTGCTTTCATGAATTCGTCGGTAAGCTTAACCGATATATTTGCTCCGGTGATCTTGCCGCTTTCCATCTTGGCATCGATGAATTTTCCTGAATCAGGATGTTTTATTGAAATAGAAAGCATTAGGGCTCCCCTCCTGCCATCCTGTGCTACCTCACGTGTTGAATTGGAATATCTTTCCATGAAAGGAACAACACCTGTTGATGTAAGGGCACTGTTTAAAACAGGAGTCCCTTTCGGCCTGATATGTGATAAATCATGACCAACACCTCCGCGACGCTTCATCAACTGTACCTGCTCCTGATCGATCTTCATTATACCTCCATAGGAATCAGAAGCTCCTTCATTGCCTATTACAAAACAGTTTGAAAGAGATGCTATCTGGTACTCATTGCCTATCCCTGTCATCGGCCCTCCCTGAGGAACAATATACCTGAAATCTTTCAGCACTTCGTAAATAAGTTCTTCCGACAGGGGATTCCTGTATTTCTTCTCAATCCTGTGTATTTCTTTTGCAAGACGACGGTGCATATCATCAGGAGTCTTTTCATACAGATTGCCGTATGAATCTTTCAGAGCGTATTTATTAGCCCACACTCTGGCAGCTAATTCATCTCCTTTGAAGTATCCTATACTCGCTTCAACTACTTCTTCATGAGAATAAACTTTCCTCGCACTCTCCTGCTCCATTGAATTACTGTTTTCTTGTTTTATACCTTCATTCTCTTTTTCAAAAATCTGTTCTACCTCCTGAGTCTGATCAGAAGAAATAGCTGGTTCCTGGACAAAAAGATCTTCCATAATTTTGTTATAATCTGATTTTAATGAGATTAAACGACCGTTGATTTTTTTTCGGGTATTTGCTAAAATAGACAAGCATTGATCTCAATCCAAGATAAAAAATTTAAGTTTATTAACATTCCTTATGTTAGTTATTAACTATCTGCATTTTGCTGATTATTAGCTTATTACAAATAGGGCTCAAAAAGCGGAAGAAGAGAGATCTGCCAAATCCTTTAAAAATTAGCCGGTTAATGATACAAATACAAGTAGTCATTGGTCCAGGTCAAAAAAATCAGGAAAATACTTCTTTACAAAATTATCAGAAGATAGTGTTCAACAGAACCTTCATTAACTATATTTATATACAAAGTTAATTGAAAAGACGAGGTATTCCAAGCTACGTATAACTTTGTTTATGAAATACTTTCAGAACAATCCCTCTATAATCATTTTTGTAGCTCCGGCATTTTCTTTTACATATCGCAGGGAATTTTCACATGCCTCTTTATAGAGTGTATTGTTATTCATAAACCGGTCGATGATCATTTCAAATTCCCTGTAATTACTGAAAGTTGCTCCGCTGCCGTTTGTTTTCATTTCAACAGCTTCTCTGAATTTATCATGTCTTGGACCGAATATTACAGGGATACCCCAGCATGCAGGTTCAAGAATATTATGGATCCCCTTCCCGAAACCCCCACCTACCACGGCCATCCATGCATAACGGTATGCAGAAGAAAGCATTCCCACATTATCTATAATAAGAACACGTGCATCGGAATATTCTTCCCTGAATTCAGAAAACCTTATACTGTCAACTGACAACATTTTCTCCAGTCGCTCAATATTTGCCGGATCAGGCTCGTGAGGAGCAAATACCCACTTCATTAATCCGGGATGTATGTTGATATATTTTGTTATTATCTCTTCATCTTTCGGCCAGCTGCTCCCAATCAGCAACAGTTTTTCTCCCTTACTGAACAGTTCAATTTCCGGTATTGTTTTAGCTTCCCGGGCTATCTGCATAACCCGGTCAAAACGACTGTCTCCGGCGACGGTCACATTTGTGAATCCCTGTCTGGCAAGGATATCTTCCGATTCTCTGTCCTGAACGTAAAACCATGTGAACTTTTCCAGTATCTTCCGGAAAAACCTGCCGTACCACCTGAAGAAAAAATGATTATCACGGAAAATACCTGAGATAAGAATCAGCGATATACCTTTATTATAAAGGGCCGAAATAAAATGATGCCAGAATTCATACTTGACAAAAATAACTTTCTCAGGTCTGATCAGTTCCACAAAGCGTTTTGCGTTACGCCGGGTATCGGGAGGCAGATAGGACACTATGTCGGCATATTTGTAGTTTTTACGGATCTCATAGCCCGATGGTGAAAAGAATGTAAGCACTATTTTGTATTGTGGCTTCACTTTTTTTATAGCTTCTATTACAGGCCGCCCCTGCTCAAACTCTCCCAGGGAGGCACAATGTACCCATATATATTTTGCTGAAGGGTCAACCTGCTCCTTTAGCTTTGTATACCAGCCTGTACGGCCCTTTGTCCATAAATATGCTTTACGACTGAAAGGAGAAAGTATCCGTGCAAAAAGAGAATACAGAAAAATACCAATATTGTATATTATCTTCATTCCAATTAATTGAGAAAGCAAAGATATGAAAAAGGCACCAGGGCGCAACGGTTGAAATAACCCGATCAACTGCTCATCTCAATTTATTCCGGCATACATGTTGCCTTTTGTTACATTGATTCTCTGTGCCTTTAATAAATAACTTCTATTTTTGTACAAATACTAAACAAACCGAAACATGGTCAGACTGGTAGCCTTAATTATTTCTATTGTGCTTCAGATAGCTGCAGCTTCAATAGCTCTTGGATTCATGAAACTTACAAAATACAGGCTCTCCTGGATTCTTTTGTCTTCAGCTTTTGTCTTTATGGCTGTCCGCAAACTAATTCAGTTCTTTGAGTTTTTCAGGGGCACTCCTTCTTATGAATGGCAAATGTTAGATGAATGGATTGGTGTTCTTGTATCTTTTATGATCATTGTAGGTGTCATCCTTATAAGAGAAATATTCTATTCTCTCAAAAAAGCTGAAATAGACCGTCAGCGGACAGAAAGAAAAGTGTTGAATGCCATAATCAATACCGAGGAAAATGAGAGAAGAAGATTTGCCAACGATCTGCATGATGGTCTCGGCCCCATACTCTCAACCATCAAAATGTCCCTTTCATCTCTTGCTCCAAGAATAAACGACCCTTCAGGAACAACAATACTCAATAACGCCAACCATCTTATCAATGAAGCTATTTTCACTATAAAAGAAGTTTCCGATAATCTGAGTCCACATGTGCTTACTAATTTCGGACTGGCCAGTGCCATAAATGCCTTTACCACAAAGATCAATCAGACAAAAGCTGTTGAAGTAGATTTCAAGTCGAATATGCAGAATACAAGGATAGAAAAGGACAAGGAAGTTGTATTATACAGAGCTGCATGTGAGCTCATCAACAATGCTATAAGACATTCCGGTGCATCCAGAATAGAGATTGAACTGAATAAACATGAAAAATTCATTACCTTGCACTTTTATGATAATGGCCGCGGTTTTGAGACTTCTTCCCTGGGAAGGGAAGACAACAAGGGAATGGGATTATCAAACATCCAGACCCGGGTTAAAACCGTAGAAGGTGTTTTTGTACTGGAAAGTACTCCGGGGAAAGGGACCAGTGCCTTAATAAAAATGGTTGAATAGAATCATAATATATTAATAACCAATTTTGACCGAATAAAATAACAGGACCTCAAGACAATCCCGGGAAATATATAACATGGAAAAGATACGTATCATAATAACTGATGATCATCAACTCTTCAGAAATGGCCTTAAGATCCTCCTGAATGCATATCCCGATTTTGAAGTTACCGGTGAAGCAGCTAACGGCAATGAATTTCTTGAATTACTCAAAACCACAGAGGCCGACATAGCCCTTATGGACATCAATATGCCTGAAGCAGATGGTATTGAGGCAACAAGAAAGGGTCTTACTGTATGTCCCGAACTGAACATTATTGCCCTTTCCATGTATGGAGAAGAAGAATATTATTATAAAATGATTGATGCCGGTGCAAAAGGATTCCTTCTGAAAGATTCAAACATAAGTGAGGTAAGAGAAGCTATCCTGACTATAATAAAAGGTGGCAGTTATTTTTCCCAGGAATTGCTCTACAATGTCATACAGAAGATAAAACGCCGGGACAACGAAACTAAATCAGCCATCCTGTCAAAAAGAGAAAAAGAGATACTGGTAAAAATTTGTGAAGGTCTTTCAAACCAGCAAATTGCCGATACATTGTTTATCAGCAAAAGAACTGTTGACAAACACAGGGCCAATCTTCTTGGGAAAACCAATTCCAGGAATACTGCCAGCCTTATTCTTTACGCTATAAGAAACAAGCTTATAGAGATATGATATGGATGCAGTACACGATCTCGGGAAAAAAGGGGAAGATCTTGCTGCAGCATATCTTCAGGAAAAAGGATACAGAATCATCAGGCGAAACTGGCGATCAGGCAAAAATGAAGTAGATATAATTGCCGAAGACGGGGATTTCATTGTCTTCGCCGAAGTAAAGACACGCTCCGCGGATTTCCTTATAGACCCTGCTGCGGCTGTCACCAGGGAAAAACAAAGATCTCTAATCCATCTTGCAGAGAATTACATCAAATGGTATAATGTATCCAGGGAATGTCGCTTTGATATTATCAGAGTTATACAAAAAAATGATAAATTTGAGATCGATCATATTGAAGATGCTTTTTACCCGACTCTGCGCTGATAGCAGATATATTTACAACGAAAAACAAGGCAGATGAGAAAAATAATTTCCCTGTTCATAATTACACTCACAACTTTTTCTTTATCTCTTGCACAGAAAAGAGAGAGAAACCCGGAAACTGTAACGGCTGGACCTTACATTTTCAACTCAGTCATTGATCTGGAAGCCACTCCGGTGAAAAACCAGTCTGCCACAGGCACCTGCTGGTGTTTTGCCACCACCTCATTCATTGAGTCTGAACTGATACGCATGGGGAAAGGAGAATACGATCTTTCAGAAATGTTTATTGTACGTCATAATTATCTCAACAGATTGAAGGATAATTATCTTCACCGTGGAAAAGGGAATCTGGGACCAGGAAGCCTTTCCCATGACTGGATGAAAGTGTTTACCCGGTCGGGCATTGTCCCCGATGAAATATATCCCGGCCTCAATTACGGTTCTTCTACCCATAACCACCATGAATTACAGGATTTCATCAACGCAGTTGCTGCCGTTCCTGTAGAGTTGAAAAATGAAAGCGATCAATACAAAGAGATAGTCAATGCAATACTTGATACATATCTCGGTAAAGTACCGGATTCATTTACTTATAAAAATATGACCTTTGATCCGGAATCTTTTGCAGATTTTCTGGGAATCAACCCTGATGATTATGTCCAGATTACTTCTTTTACCCATTTCCCATTTTATTCCACAGGGGTCCTGGAAGTTCCTGATAACTGGTCAAAAGAACGCTTTTACAATGTTCCTCTGGATGAACTGACAGAGATAATGGACTACTCTTTTAACAATGGTTATACTGTCAACTGGGACGGGGATGTCAGTGAACCGGGGTTCTCACATACAAAAGGTTATGCCCTTATGGTCAGCAATATAAGTGAGCGTAGCCAGGGCCTTACTGACAGGGAACGATTTGAAAAACAGGAGAGCAGGAGCAGTACTGAAAACAATCGCAAACAAAAAGACACTCCGCTCCCTCCTGAAATAACCGTAACACAGGAAATGCGCCAGGAGGGCTATGAAAACTTCACTACAACAGATGACCATCTGATGCACATGACAGGAATAGTGAAAGATCAGAACGGAACAAAATATTATAAGACAAAAAATTCCTGGGGAACCGACAGGAACAGCTTTGGCGGATATCTTAACATCTCGGAAAACTATGTAAGGGCTAAAACACTTTTCATTATGGTCAACAAAAACGGTATCCCGCCAGCCATAAGAACAAAACTGGGAATATAAGGGGAAATCAAATGTCACCTGATCATTCCCTGTTCCCTCAGAGTTGCCTGAACAGATCATTAAGGCTTGTGTCATATAGTTTTTCCCGGCACTGTTTTCCTGTGCCGTAATCAGATGAACAACAGATTGCATCCCCTTATATCACTGTTGTCAAACCTTCCTGTCACTTCAAAAGTTCCGTCGACACCCATTCTGCCAAGATCACCTGTTGAGATAAAAGAACATGAATAAATGTTTGCAAGATCAATTACATTAATTCCTCCTGATGTTCCGGGTTTTGTCATAAGAGAAAAAGGATCGTGCGGATCCCTGATAAGTATTTTCATCCATGGGGGGGAACGGAAAACACCCTCTCCATCCGAATAAGCCTGGCTAAGAAGCTCCGTCATACCATATTCGGAATGAATGTGCGACACACTGAACCCTTCTTTCAGAACCGAATGAAGCTCTTCGCGTGTTATTTCCTTCCTTCTGCCCTTCATCCCTCCTGTCTCCATGATAATAGCCCCGGAAAGATCGGGTGAATATTTCTCAGCCAGGTCCAGAAGGGCAAAACTGACGCCCATAAGAAAAATTTTCATCCCGTCCCTCTTTGCTTTCATCAAGACAGTGATAAGAGCTTTTTCATCATTACTGTAAAAACCACTGTATGGATTAGCACTTTTTCTGATCAGACAGTCCATCATAAACACCAGTGATGAATTACCCCTCTCAGTGTAGGAAGGCAATAAAGCAGCTATCATGTAATCACCGGGATCACCATAAAACATATTAAAAGCATTAAGAAGACTTTGCCGGTAAAGAGCCGTATCAGCTACATAATGCCGGCTCACGCGTAACCCGGTTGTTCCGCTGCTTTCAAAAACGACAGCAGGGGAATGTCCCCCGGTTATTATTCTGTGATCCCTGAAAAATTCCACCGGAAGAAAAGGTATCTGTTCAACAGATATTATCTTACTAATATCAATATTCAGATATTCAATAAAGAGTTTATATACCGGATTATCAGAGACCTGATAATGAAAAATTTCAAGAGCCCTCTTATTGAAAGTATCATTGTCTTTTATGCTGAAAATATTATCAACCCTCATCCCTTTCATTTCATGGGAAAAGTTAATGTCCCATCAGGCTGATAAACATATTCCAGTGTACAGGTGACATATGGATAATGCCTGGTATCGTCTGCCTCTGCAGAGGTGCTTATCACCCTTATCTTTGCATACTTTTCATTACTTGTCCTGTAAAGCCATATCTGATTTTCTTTGACATCATATCCAAGACCTTCCCACTGAAGAGGCAAAGTAAAGGACGTTAGGTTGTTAAAAGCATTTTTGCATGTTGTCTCATCGGGATACTGATCATAGAGATAGAATGAGTTCTGATAATTTCCTGTTTCAAAGTAACATATATAGTTTCCATCATCTTCTGTTCCCATAATGGTTATAACATTGAGAGGATCATTCACCATGGACACCATTTCCCCTGTTGTTATTGACAGACCATAGGTATAATACGTCGGACCAAATGAAACTTCATTTGTGAGAGTAACTGTACCCGAATACTGAACAGGATCTTCCCTGTCACAGGCATTGAGCATTAAGAAAACAGCTATCAATATATAACTTGTAGTTCTCATAATACAAAGATAGGTTTTTTTAGGCTTTGTTTTTTTAACCCTGCAATAAGACAGCATTAAATGTACATAGAAAAACGATCTGCGGAAGAGTGTTTTCCTGCAGGGGCTAAGCCAACTAATTCCGCGAAGCGGAGTCCGGATACGTTTTTTTTGCTTTGCATTTTCTCCTCTCAGGCGCCCTGTCTATTTGACTCATGGAAATTATCATCCGGGACAGATTAACCGGCCAAATATAATTCTGATATTTCCTGCCGGCCGCAAAGCAGGCCGCACATCTTTCCGGCTGCGAAGCAGGCCGCATATCTTTCCGGCCGCAAAGCAGACCGGATATCTTTCCGGCCGC
>DAINPM010000034.1:0-23381 GCA_036743455.1 Bacteroidales bacterium
TTGTCTTACGGACCATCGGACAGCTTTCTTCACTAAACTCTCCACACAGAGTTATCGCCCATGCACGACACACGAAAAAGAAGCCGTCCCCCAAAGTAATCGGGACGGCTTCTCCTCTTGTAAAATCCCTAAACTAATTCTATTATAAAGTTCTTTCAACCAGCTTCTTTTCAAAAAGCGTCAGAGTTTCATCCTGTAGCAATACCCATAGAGAATAGACCCCTTTAAGAGTCCCTACAGGGATATTCAGACATCCCAGGGCTGCTACTACAATAATGAGATAACGTGCCCAGGGTTTAAAAGCAATAAGTCCTATCCCCCCTACCAGTCCCAGTGTCGACATAAAGCCTATTAGCAAGGGAAGGCTCAATGATAAAAACCTGAGGATCATAACAGGGACTTCCTCGTGTTGTACAAATCCCCTGGCAAAATTGAGTGCAAAGAACACGGCAAGTGCACCTATCAGTCCGAGGAAACCAAATCCTATATGGATGGCACCGACAACCACAACGTGTTTCTTCATTTTTGATTCTTTTATACTGCTCTCTTCCATGATATCTTTTATAAAGTTAATTTTTCATTCCTGTATAAATGACTGGCAATTTAATCATTTGATGCATTTACGGGGAAAAAAATACCGATTTATATGCAACCATTTTAAATTATATGAGCTCTATATGGTAATAGTTTCATAAATTTGAAAACTAAAGACCCTGTAATGAAAAGAAAACTCCTTTTTCCGGTTGTCTTTTTGTTTCTCTGTTGCGGAGTTTCTTCCTGTGAAGGTGAATTTTGCAAGATATGCTCACAGGTCACCGTTGATGAGTCAACAGGTGACAGAACTATAATTGTATCAGAAGCAGAATACTGTGGTGCTGAACTCTTTGCTATTGAAGCATGTCCTCCCATTAGTACAGACAACACTACAACTCAATGGGAATGCCGCTGATCACAAGAATTATATCAGGTTTTATACCCATGGTACAATATATATTATGTTTAAGAGTACATAAATTAAGGGATTAGCCCTAATTAAACGAAGAAAGGAAGAAAGTTGATTTAGAGTTTAAAACCTGTTGATAAAATGTTAATAATTGCAGGGGCTTCAGGCCCTTCTGTCGGCTACTTATAGTAATTTTATACAAGTATAAGTTGACATTAAAATGACGCTGAATTACAATGACATACAACTCCCCGGAAAGAATATTCTCATAGTTGAGGACGATATTCCTTCCATAAAGTATTATGAAACTCTTCTGAAAAGTACGGGAGCTAATGTTACTGTATTCCGTAACGGGAAAGATTTTGTTGATTTTATCACCCATAATTCCGGAAAGATCGATTTGGTTTTTATGGATTTTCTAGTACCTCTCGTTAATGGTATAGAATGTATAAGAATATTACGTAAAGACAGAAAGAAAGTCCCTGTTTTAATGATCACCGCCTATGCTTCGGAGCAGAGCAAGACAGAATCATTTCTTGCCGGTTGCAATGAGTATATTCTCAAGCCCGTATACCCTGAAAAAATTGTAGAAATGCTTGAGAAATATCTTATTCCCCAACGTTCTGCCACTGCTGTTTAATGATCCTTCTCCTCAATTTGTCTGTTCCGGCAACCTGCTGTTCAGATACATCCTGTAAAAAGATTCCAGTTTGCTGTCTATTTCTGCTGCAAGTTTTTCTTCTCCATTCTCCAGACAGGCTGTTGTTATTCTTGAAGTATACTGAAGTGCAGTTTCTATCTCATACCTGGCGGAGTTTATAATATACGGAGTCTGCCTCAGATAATAATCCAGATGTGACAGAATATGTTCACTGTATTTTCTTGTCAGCCCAACAGCTTTCTCATTATCGCCGGCCAGAAAATAAGCCTCAACAAGATCAGGGGTAAAGGGATCATAATCAACATTCTCAAAAGGCAATACCTCCATACAATAATCCAGCACCTCAATGGCTTTCTCCCTCTTCCCTTCTGCTGCCAGCTGTTTGGCAAGCCTGGCATAATTTAGTCTGGCCTTTAGAACAGTGAGAGTGCGATTATGGTAATAATCAATATATACACTGGTATCATTTGCTCCTCCCCATACAAACTTATTCATCATATTTTCATACAAAACATCTGTTTTTATCCCACCATAATCCAACCAGTTTTTATTTTCGTATTTCACAGGAACAAGACGGTATGCAAAACCCTCAAGCTGAAAATATTCCTCCAGGCCGAAAGCATCATTATGATAACCGGAAACAAAATATATTGGTCTTTCCCAGTTATTATGGGCCAATATATCAAGTACAATAAGCTGGCTTTTGAGTATTGAATTTCCCCTGAGAGTGATATCAATATAAGGAACAATCCTCGCAGAATCCTCCCTGCTGACAGTCCCCGTTTCAATGACTCTGGCAGCATCAACAGGTATTCTTATTGTCCTGGAAGGTATAATATCCAGTATTTCATCAGCTGAAACCTGCACTTTTGTTGCTATGTTTTCACTATTGACCCAGTCGATTACTGTATTTATGTCGACGGGTTCTTTTGTCTTTTCGACAATAAAAACCTGATTATTTATACCGTCGTAATATTTTTTTACAGGAAGAGTAACAGGCAGGGGATCTGATTCATATACTTTCTTTTTCATTTGTTCTATATACCAGTCGGTATTAAGAAGCATCAAATTGCACACCCGTAGGTCAGTACGTTTCTCTTCCACTTCCTGGGCATACCACAGAGGGAATGTATCATTATCCCCGTTTGTAAATAGAATTGCTCCGGGAGCACATGATTCAAGATAATTAAAGGCTACATCTCTCGCCAGATAACGCCCTGATCTGTCGTGATCATCCCAGTTCTCTTTACCCATTAACAGTGGAACAGCCAGAAAACACAGGAGAAAAGACAAAGGTGCCGCAGCTTTCTCTCCTGTGATCCGGGAAAGCCCCTTACAGACTGCCAGCACTCCAAGTCCTATCCACACTGCATAAAAATAAAATGAGCCTGCATAAGCATAATCCCTTTCTCTGGGTTGATTAGGATACTGATTAAGGTAAAACACAATGGCGATTCCAGTCATGATGAAAAGCAACAGTATGTTAAACCATCTCCTGGTATCGGTATTAAGATGGAAAAACAGACCAGTTATTCCAAGAAGAAAAGGAAGAAGATAATATGTATTCCTGGAAGGATGATTTTTTATATCAGAAGGCATGTCGGATGTTCCGACCCGCGATTCATCAAGCATCTTTATACCCGTTATCCAGTTACCGTTTATTGCACCTCCTGTACCCTGTGTATCATTCTGCCTGCCGGAGAAATTCCACATGAAATATCTGAAATACATATACCCAAACTGATAAGAAAACATAAATTTCAGATTCTCACTGAAACGGGGTTTTCTTACTATCTTTTTCTCCCCTGACTGATCAGTAACCTGAAGGGGGATACCTTTTGTCCCTCCCCAGGCACGGTAAACCTCTGCATGATCGTCACTCTGATTGCTCCACATACGCGGGAAAAGAGTCATGAATCTGTCATCATACTCACGCTCAAGCTGACGATGTGTAATAATATATTTCTCCTTTTCTTCATCAAGAGCATACACCGGTTTCCCATCCTTGTAATCCAGTACCGGAGCATTATAATAAGCCCCGTGTATCAATGGCCTCTGTCCGTACTGTTCCCTGTTAAGATAATACAAAAGGCTAAAGGGATCCCTGGGATTGTTTTCATTCAAGGGAGGATTGGCAGAAGATCTTATAACAATTACTGCAGTGGATGAATAACCTATAAGGATAACTGTAACGGCAGTAAGTATGGTATTATACAGTACACGGTCTTTTCGGGCAAGATACCATACGATCAGCGCAACAGACAGTAATACAAGTATATTGATGAAAACAGAACCCGATACGACCCATATACCTGTAAGAAAAAGAGCAGCAATACCTGCCATGATGTTTTTTGGCTTTGCCACTGTTTTCATCGACAGCTTTACAGCTGTAATAAATAACAGTGCCATGAGAACAACATGGAATATCATTCCGGTGTTATGCGGCAGCTTAAGGGTGTTAACAAAGAAGAGATCGAAACGACTTGATATTCTGACCAATCCCGGTATCAGTCCCCAAATAAGAAGCGCCAGCAGAACAAATGATAGTATAAGACACAGAATAAAACTCTTCCAGGAAAATTCGTGTTTCCTGAAATAATAAACAAGAACAATTGCAGGCAGGGCTAAGAGATTAAGCAGATGGACCCCTATAGACAGTCCCATGAGAAAGGCTATCAATATTATCCATCTGTCGGCATGTTTTTCTCCGGCTACATCTTCCCATTTCAGTATTGCCCAGAAAACTGCGGCAGTAAATAATGAAGAAGTTGCATACACTTCTCCTTCCACGGCAGAAAACCAGAAAGAATCAGAGAAAGTATAGGCCAGAGCTCCAACGACTCCGGCTCCCATAATAGCTATTATCACAGATAATGTTAATTGTTTCTCCTCTTTCACCAGTATTTTCCTTGCAAGATGGGTAATTGTCCAGAAGAGAAATAATATAGTGAATGCACTTGCCAGGGCTGAAAGAGAATTGACCATTGCTGCAACATATTCCTGATTACCTCCGGCGAAAAGAGAAAAGATCCTGCCCAATATCATGAATACGGGACTGCCTGGAGGATGTCCTATTTCAAGCTTGTATGCGGAAGCAATGAACTCACCGCAATCCCATAAACTGGCTGTGGGCTCAATAGTTAAAAGATAAGTCAGGGCAGCTACTGCAAATATCCCCCAGCCGGTAATATTGTTTATTAATCTGTAACGTTTCATACGTGTAAAATTTTCTTCACTCTGTAACCGCTTCAAACTTACATGGATTATACTATCAGTGCCTTTTGTAAGTTTCTATTACTCATGTATGTTTCAGCCTGTTTCAATTCTTCTGATGGAACAAGTCATCAGATCAGATGACTAAAGTACTTAATTTTTTCTTACCATTGTCTCAATCATATAACTCACATTATTTGTTATTTTTATGCAGTATTACAAAGAATGAGAATCCGTAGTATCATATATATATTTTTCTTCCTGTTGTTTGCTTTACCTGTATCAGGGCAGTATTATGAAACAGGGCAGGATCCTGCATCATTAAGGTGGCTCCAGATAAAAACAGACAGGTTCAGGATAATATATCCTGAGACTTATGGAATAAACGGTATTGAATTTGCCCGGTCACTGGATAAAGCTTATAATGATCTGACCCGTATTTTCCCGGAGAAGAGATTCCGGATCCCTGTAATTATTCACAACCATACAACACAGTCGAACGGATATGTTGCCTGGGCTCCAAAGCGGATGGAGATATACCCCACTCCTGAACAAAACACCATTCCTCTTGACAATAACAGGCAACTTGCTTTGCATGAACTTACCCATGTCATGCAGATGGAAGCCCTTAATACCGGATTCTCGAAAGCAATGTCATTATTTTTCGGGCAACAGTTTCCCGGAGCTATGGCAGCTTTTCTTCCTCTATGGTATCTTGAGGGAGATGCTGTTTTTGCCGAATCAGCTCTCACTGAATCGGGGCGAGGCCGAAGTGCTTCTTTCCAGAAACAACTCAAGGCTATTTCGGTGGAAAACAACAGCATGTACAAATATGACAAACTGGTAAATGGCTCTTTCAGACATTATGTTCCCGATTATTATCAGACAGGCTCGCAGGCAGTGACTCTGGCTCATCTTAAATACGGTTTATCTACCTGGAATAAAGTACTTAAGACAACAGCCAATCTTCCTTTTCTTATTGATCCTGTAAATATCAGCCTGTTAAGGAATACCGGACAGACAAAAAAGAAACTTTTTGAAGAAACCTTTGACACTCTCCGGCTGTTATGGAACGAAGAAGTAAGAAGCTCGGGAGCACAACCTTTCGAAGCCCTGAATGTCCGGACAAAGAAGCAGTATATCAGTTATTTTTCTCCGGTTTTTATCTCCGATACAACCATAGCAGCCATCAGAACCTCTATGGCTGATCCTCCTCGTTTCGTTCTGATCAATACTTCCGACCGGTCAGAAAAAAAAATACATGTCCCGGGTAACATCTACCCCTTATTTATTTCGGCTGCAAAATCACTGCTTGTATGGGTTGAAACACAGTATGACCCCAGATGGGACAACAGGAATTATTCTGTCATAAAGATAATGGATGTGCGTGACGGATCGGTACAACAATTAACATGGAAGTCCAGGTACATGGCAGCTTCCCTTTCACATGATGGCAGGACAATAGCTGCTGTTGAAAACAGTGCCGGCAACATTACAAAACTTGTTTTTATTGATGTCCAGAGCAGTAAAATAACAGGCACTTTCACAACGCCCGGTAATATGCATCTTCAACGTCCCCAATGGTCGGACGATGGTTCAGAGATCACTTTTATTTCTCTTACAAAGGAAGGAGAAGGGATATGTTCATTCAGTGTCTCAAGACAGAGATGGGAAAACCTAATTGATAATAGCCCGACTGATTATCAGTCGTCATTTCTTCGAAATGATTCCTTGTTTTTTGTAAGTTCGGTATCCGGTACAGAAAATATCTATGTGCAATCACCTGACGGGAAAGTTTCAGGTATCACAAATTCACAGTTCGGAGCTATTGATCCTTTTGTTCATAAAGGAAGAATACTATTTTGTGATTATACTGCTTCAGGTAATAATATTTGTTCTGTAAGTATGGATAATACCTATCCCTGGGATACCGTAGTTAACAAGGACTCAGCATTTCTTGTAACAAAGGTCCGTATTCCCGAAAAGAAAAATGTCACCGGTCATTCTGAAAAAATATACACTCCCCGGCCCTACCATAAATGGCAGCATCTCTTCGGATTCCACAGCTGGATGCCTTTCTATGCCGATATAGAAGAAGTAAAAGCTGACCCGGCTTCAATCAGTCCAGGATTTACTTTATTCAGCCAAAATCATTTAAGTACTTTAATAAGCTCTCTGGGATATGAATACACTGACGGGAGACATAAATTTCATTCCCGGATAAAATGGCAGGGATGGTATCCTGTGTTAGAATCAGGTATCGATTACGGGCATGAAAATAATGTCTTCAGAACACAATCGGGAGAAGATCTTGCTGATCCTGTCAGTATAAATCCCGGTCTGGTCTTTTCAAATACCCTGTCTGTTCCTCTTACTTTTTCAACAGGCCGCTTTTATCAGTATTTCCGACCTTCCCTGTCAGCTAATTACCAGAACAGATATATATTATATATCAAAGATGATACTGTGTATGATTACGGTCAGACCGAAATAGCTGCCAGATTCTTTTTTGCCAATTACCATAGATCTTCTGTCCGCGACATCTACCCCAGAATAGCTCATATTTTTGATTTCAACTATTCTTTTTTCCCTTTCGACAAAGATATTTACGGTTCTTCCTTAACACTCCGGACAGCTCTTTATTTTCCCGGTATACTTAAAAACAACGGAATAAGACTTGGTTATGAAGCTGATAAACAGTATGTGGAACAGGTTACGATGTGGAACAGGATTAATTTACCCCGCGGGTACAAGGATCAGGTATCGGAAGAACTTCATGTCTTGTCGGCCGATTACGTTATGCCCCTTGTTTACCCCGATATTAACCTTCTTAGTTTATTTTATCTTACCAGGATACGAACGGGTTTTTTCTACGATCATGCCATTGGAAAAGGCAACTATTATTTCAGGAGAAATGAAATGGGTTCACTTGTAGTCAGCGATTATCATGATTCCCGGGAGACATTTAATTCCCTGGGCATTGAGCTGATGGCGGATTTTTATGTTCTGCGCATGCCGTATATGGTTTCTGCAGGTATACGCTCATCGTGGAAACAGGATGAAAGATCTCCTGTCATTGAATTTCTTTTCAGTATGGATATTTTTGGGATGAATATCGGAAGATCCCGTTTATAAAAGTATCTCAGATATTAATTGAATGTGCTGTAGTCTTTATCAGATCCCAGGCTTTGGAGACATGATCTAAAGTAACATTTGTCTGTCCGGTAACCATTCTGAGAGTATATTTTCCGTTGAGCACTGTATGTGACAGATAAATTTTCCCGCTATCGTTCAATAAATGGTTGAGTTTTTCATTTATAGTGTTAAGCTTTTTCGCATCAATTCCTGACGGAATATATCTGAAGCAGACAACATTTATCACTACGGGAGCCAGAATTTCAAAATCAGGTTCTTTCCTTATCATTTTCTCCAGTTCCGAAGCATATCTGATATGGTTTCTTATCTTATTCTGAAGTTCTTCTGTTCCGTACGATCTGATTACACTCCACAGTTTAAGTGCTCTGAACCGTCTGCCCAGAGGTATTCCCCAGTCACGATAGTCATTTACCTCACCTCTGGTCCTCGTCTTAAGATATTCAGGCAATATTTCGAATGTTCTTATAAGAGTATCTGCATCTTTGATAAAAAAAGCCGTACAATCAAAATTGGTGAACAACCATTTATGCGGGTTGAAAAGGAAGCTGTCGACAAATTCCTTTCCCTCAATCATCCAATGGAGTTCGGGAAGTATCAGTGCATTTCCTGCCATAGCAGCATCAACATGAAGCCATATACCGTTTTCCCTGCATATATGGCCTATCTCTTTCAGGGGATCGATGGCTGTTGTTCCGGTTGTACCTATGGTTGCAATAACGCAGCAAGGTATATAACCCTTCTTTTTATCTTCCTCAACAGCCTGGGCAAGCTTTTGGGGATCCATTGAGAAATCCTCTTTCACTGCTACTTTAACCAGATTGTCTTTTCCAATACCACTTATTCCTATCCCTTTTTCGACGGATGAATGTGTTTGTTCTGATGCATAAACCCTCAATTTTGCGGTCGAATAATAACCCTTATTATTTATTTCAAAGTTGCTTATTTTTTCTCTTGCAGTAATGATAGCAGCCAAGGTGGCTGTTGATGCAGAGTCCTGTATTACTCCCTCAAAATCAGCAGGAAGGCCGATCATATCTCTCAGCCATATCATCATTTTTTCTTCAAGTTCGGCAGCTGCCGGAGATGTTTCCCAATTCATACACTGGGCTCCCAGGGTAGCTATTATCATTTCTGCCAGTACTGAAGGAGGACTTGAGTTAGAGGGGAAATATGCAAAGAAATTCGGGCTTTGCCAGTGTGTCATACCCGGAATAATTATTTCTTACAGATCCTTTACAAGATTACTGAAAGCTTCTCCTTTTAATGGAGGCTGATCGGGTAATTTAGAAAATATTTCCCCTGGTCTGACCTGCGATTTTACCGGATAATCTTCAACATTCTCCAGATAGCCGGCCATCCAGTCAACAAGATCATGGGCATTTTTACGAAACTCTTCAATTGTCATATCTGATCAGTTTTCTATGACTGATTCAGCAAGCAGAATTATTTTATTCTGCTTTACTTCAATCACTCCCTCTTCGATGTCGAATCTAATCTCTTTATTTTCCTGATCAACAATGATTACAGGTCCTTTCACCAAAGTGGAAATAATTGGTGCATGGTCTTTAAGTACCTGGAAGGAACCCTTTTTCCCCGGGATTCTGATCGATCTGATATCTCCCTGATATATTTTTTTGTCAGGAGTAATGATCTCTATTTTCACAAGAATTTAATTATTATTTCATTTGCCGAATGGAACTTATATGAACCAAATAATCATTTACCTTTGTGAATTGCCACTCATGTAAGTTACATCCGGTTAATTAATTATTTTGATTGTGCAAGGATCTTTTCACCTTTTTCTATAGCGTCTTCAATAGTACCAACGAGCATAAAGGCTGCTTCAGGATACTTATCAACTTCTCCGTCCATAATCATATTGAAGCCTTTTATTGTATCTTCGATAGATACTAGAGCCCCTTTTATCCCTGTGAATTGTTCTGCCACGTGGAAAGGTTGTGAAAGGAATCTCTGTACTCTTCTGGCTCTGTGTACTACCAGTTTATCTTCCTCTGACAATTCGTCCATTCCGAGAATAGCTATAATATCCTGGAGTTCGTTATATCTCTGGAGAAGTTCTTTTACATTCTGTGCGCAGTTATAATGTTCTTCTCCCACTATTTCGGAAGACAGTATCCTGGAAGACGAATCGAGAGGATCCACTGCAGGATAAATACCCAGTTCCGATATTTTTCTTGAGAGAACTGTAGTAGCATCAAGGTGTGCGAAAGTTGTTGCGGGAGCCGGGTCAGTCAGGTCGTCTGCAGGTACATAAACAGCCTGGACAGAAGTAATAGAACCATGTTTTGTTGAAGTGATACGTTCCTGCATTATACCCATCTCTGTTGCCAGAGTAGGCTGGTATCCCACAGCTGATGGCATACGGCCTAGCAGAGCTGATACCTCGGATCCGGCCTGTGTAAAACGGAACACGTTATCCATAAAGAAAAGTATATCTCTTCCTCCGCTTTTCCCGTCCCCGTCTCTAAAGTGTTCTGCTACGGAGAGACCTGACAAAGCCACTCTTGCCCTGGCCCCGGGAGGCTCATTCATCTGACCGAAGACGAGAGCCAGCTTGGATTCTTTCAGGGCTTCCTTATCTATTTTTGAAAGGTCCCATCCTCCACATTCCATGCTGTCAAGGAACTCTTTCCCATAGGATATAACACCTGCTTCAAGCATCTCTCTCAAAAGGTCATTACCTTCTCTTGTTCTCTCTCCCACACCGGCAAAAACAGATAAACCGGAATATGCTTTTGCAATGTTGTTAATAAGTTCAAGTATAACTACTGTCTTACCTACCCCGGCTCCTCCGAAAAGGCCAATTTTTCCTCCTTTTGAATAAGGTTCTATAAGATCAATTACTTTTATCCCTGTATACAAAACCTCTTTATCTGTAGAGAGATCTTCATATTCAGGTGGTTTACGGTGAATAGGATAACCCCCTGTCTTATCAAGTGTGCCTATCCCATCAATAGCTTCTCCTGTTACATTCATAAGACGGCCTCTGATCTGTTCTCCTATTGGCATAACAATTGGAAGACCTGTAGCAATAACATCCATGCCTCTTCTAAGGCCATCTGTCGAATCCATAGCTATAGCCCTGACAGTGTTTTCGCCAATATGCTGTTGACATTCAACAACCAGGACTGATCCGTCGTCCCTTTTAATTTCAAGTGCATCATAGATATCAGGCATTTCTGATCCCTGCCTGTCAAATGTAACATCAACCACTGGTCCAATTATCTGGCTGATTTTACCGGTATTCTGTGCCATATCGTTAATTTGCTTATCGTTTTTATGAAGTTACAAAAGTAATAATTTTTGCAGATGAATTCCTTAGTTTGAACGATTAAAAGTAACATTATGTAATTAATTTTTACCTGTAATCATTTTCTTCTTGATTTGTTATTCATATTAATTTACCTTTATATTTCTATCACCCGGATGCTTATAATTTTTATACATGAAAAAAATGAAAAAAACGACACTTTTTTTATTATTGATAATAGCTACCACGCCTTTAATGAAGGCACAGGTGATGAAAGCCGGAGGAGGGCTGGCTTATGGATCAGGATTTTATTTTAACAACTATGAACATTCTGATTACCGCAGCGGTCATATAGCAGCCTTTTTGACAGGCAGCTATGAGATAAACGATATGATCCATATCTCTCCGTCTTTTACTGTTTTCTTCCCTAATATTACAAAGAGCGGAGACGACTATAAAATGGTTATTTCATCAGCAATGTTTGATATTAACGGCCATTATGTGTTTAATTATTACGATAATTATGAGTTTTACGGACTTGCAGGGCTGAACATACTTATGGCCTGGGAAAAGACAAAAGCCCCTGGAATTGATGTTTTTCGTGAAAATGACAATGCTCTTGGTTTAAACATTGGAGCAGGGACTTTAATGAAAGTCACTGATCAGTTTGATTTTTTTGTTGAGGCAAAATATATTATCAGCAAATATGATCAATTCATGTTCAATGCCGGAGTGCTTTTCAACATTGACTGGCTGATCAATAATGAAGCATCGGCTTCTGATTAGCTTCTGCGTCCTATTAGTGAAGAAGCCAGTTTTGAAATTTCTTTTTTTCTTTCTTCACCAATACTGACCTGATGAAGTATTTGGAAGGCTTTATCAATATAATCTTCAGCGAGGTTTTCTGTTATCTCTCTTATCTTTAATTGGTTATATATTTCTGTCACCTGTCTGATTTTTTCTTCAGGATCGATGGTCTCTGTTCCTGAAAAGAGCAGATGGAGTTGTTTTTTTACCTCACCGGAAGCTGTTTCAAAAGCTTTTATAAGAGGAAAAGTTTTTTTGTTTGCTGTTATATCCCCTCCTTTTGATTTGCCAAACATTTTGGTATCACCCCATATATCCAATAAATCGTCCTGTATCTGAAAGGCTACTCCTATGTTTTTCCCAAAATCATAAAGCAGGCCTGTATCTTTTTCGTTTGCTCCGCCTATGAGTGCCCCTATCCTGACAGAAGCCGCCAGGAGCGAAGCAGTCTTCAGTTCAATCATCCTGAGATATTCTTCCTGTGACACTATGGCAGCTTTTTCATAATCAATATCCATTTGCTGGCCTACACATACCTCTATTGCGGCTTTATTGAATACTTTGAAAACATTCATAACGAGATGAGCGGGAGCAAGCATAAAACATTCATTTGCAATAAAAGCCATTACATCTCCCGAGATTATTGCCTGATTGATACTCCATTTGCTATGGACTGTTTCGAATCCTCTTCTTACAGCAGCCTGATCCATTATATCATCATGTACAAGAGTGAAGTTATGGAATATTTCCAGGCCTGCAGCGGGGAATACAGCATTATCTATTTTATCGTTGAAGAGGTTACAGGCCATCAGTGTAATGACCGGACGGATCCTTTTCCCTCCCATAGAGATGATATACCTCACAGGATCTATCAATCTTGGGGCTTCACTATTATAAGAGATATTCACCAGCGTTTTATTGACTATCTCTCTTAATTCCGACTGGTTATACATGGCTTTTTTGGAGTCTTTTGATTATTAAGACCCTCTTTTTTTAACCCTTAAGTGCTTCTGCGCCGCTCACCACTTCGAGTATCTGATTTGTAATAGAAGCCTGTCGTGCTTTGTTATACTGGAGGGTCAGATCTCTTATCATGGTTGTGGCATTGTCGGTTGCTTTATGCATGGCGGTCATTCGTGCTCCATGTTCAGCAACAAAGGAATCGAGAACAGCTTTATAGAATTGTATCTTAAGCGCTTTGGGTATCAGTTCTTTAACTATTTCTGCTTTGGTAGGTTCGTAAATATAGTCAGTGGCCAAAGTATTATCATCATCGGATGGTGCTGCTTCCACAGGAAGGAAGGTCTCATCAGTGATATACTGTACTGCAGCATTTTTAAACTGGTTATAAATGATCTCCACCCTGTCATAATCACCGGCTGCGAAACCTGCCATCACATTCTCTGCAACACTTACCACATTAGTGAATGTAAGGTCATTAAAAATATCATTTTGCTGAGGAAGCAGGGTAATATCCAGCTTTCTGAAATAATCGTATCCTTTTTTTCCTATTGGGAGCAGTGTTAAATTTCCCTTCCGGAACTGATCATTGTATTTTTCAGATATCAGTCTTTTGGTCTCTTTGATAACAGTTGAATTAAAAGCTCCGCACAATCCTCTGTTGGAAGTAATTACCACAAGCAATATCTTTTCGGGTTCAGATATCCTTCCATAAATATTTTCTGCTTCGTCTTCTCCTGGATTCTGGTTAATACCTGTAAGAATTTCCTGTAATTTAGCTACATAAGGTTTTAGTTGAACAATTTTATCCTGTGCTCTGCGTAGTTTTGCTGCCGACACCATTTTCATGGCTGAAGTTATCTGCCGGGTTGATTTTACAGAACTTATTCTTACTCTTATTGCTTTTAAATTCGCCATTTTACGTTCAATCTTACTACATCAAAAAAGAATTGTGCCGCTTTATTCGGGTTTGTATTTCTCAGCCAGTTCAGTTGCCACTTGTTCCATTGTGTGTGTTATATCATTACTCAGTATACCGTCACGGAGACTATCGAGCAGATCCCTGTGTTTAAGTTCCAGGTACTCCAGATATTCTTTTTCAAATTCTTTTACTCTGTCAACCGGCACATTTTTTAGTAGCCCCATTGTACCACAGAATATTATTGCTACTTGTTTTTCTACCGGCATAGGTGAATACTGGCCTTGTTTAAGTATCTGTACATTCTTTGCCCCTTTATTGAGCACTGCCATTGTTGTGGCATCAAGGTCGGAACCGAATTTTGAAAAAGCTTCCAATTCTCTGTACTGGGCCTGATCAACCTTTAGAGTTCCGGCAATTTTCTTCATTGATTTTATCTGAGCATTACCTCCCACACGTGAGACAGATATTCCAACATTGATAGCCGGCCGGACACCTGCATTGAACAGGGAAGATTCGAGAAATATCTGGCCGTCGGTTATAGAGATCACGTTGGTAGGTATATAGGCAGAAACGTCACCTGCCTGTGTTTCGATAATGGGTAATGCAGTGAGTGATCCTCCTCCTTTAACCATATGCTTTATTGATTCGGGCAGGTCGTTCATTTGCACAGCCACTTCTTCTGATTCAATTATTTTGGCAGCTCTTTCCAGCAGACGTGAGTGCAGGTAGAATACATCTCCCGGATACGCTTCTCTTCCGGGGGGTCTGCGGAGCAAAAGAGATACCTCGCGGTATGACACTGCCTGTTTGGACAGATCATCATAAATAACCAGTGCATCACGTCCTGTATCTCTGAAGAATTCACCTATAGCAGCTCCGGCAAATGGAGCATAGAACTGTGATGCTGCCGGGTCTGATGCTGTAGCAAGAACTATCACTGTATATTTCAGAGCTCCGTTTTCTTCAAGTGTCTTGGCTATATTGGCAACAGTAGACCCTTTTTGTCCTACAGCAACATAAACACAAAAGACCGGTTTGCCTTTTTCGTAGTTACTGCGCTGGTTTATTATTGTGTCAATAGCTATTGCTGTCTTACCAGTCTGACGGTCTCCGATAATAAGTTCTCTCTGACCTCTTCCGATAGGTATCATGGCATCAATAGCCTTAATACCTGTCTGCAGGGGTTGTTTCACGGGTTGCCGGAAGATAACCCCGGGAGCTTTTCTTTCAAAAGGCATGGTATAGAGTTTGCCTTCAATAGGACCTTTCCCGTCAAGCGGCTGACCGGTAGTAGTTACAACACGGCCAAGCAGACCTTCTCCTACCTCGATAGAGGCTATTTTACCAGTCCTCTTTACAATATCTCCTTCGTTGATTTCCTCTGTGGGACCCAGAAGCACTGCTCCGATATTATCTTCCTCAAGATTGAGTACAATAGCCTCAATACCATTTTCGAACTCCAAAAGCTCATTGGATTCGGCATTTGACAATCCGTATATACGCGCTATGCCATCACCAACCTGAAGGACTGTCCCTACTTCTTCCAGTTCAACACCAGTTTGGATGCCTTCCAATTGCTTCCGGAGAATAGCGGATACTTCTGCTGGTTTAATATTTGCCATATTATTTTTCTTAAAATTCTGAAATATTAATTATGTTTTTAATCTGTAAGCTTAGTGGCCAACAGCTCTTTTTTAATCTTATTTAACTTACTTTTAATACTTGCATCAATGTATTTATCTTCTATTCTCAGCATAAATCCACCTATAATATCTTCGTCGACAATTTCATTTAATTCAACTTTGGTATTCATTAAATCGCTGATGAAAGCGGATATCTGTTGTTTTATTTTCTCATCTACCTTAACTGCAGTGGTAAGCACTGTTTCTGTTATTCCTTTATGTTCCTTGGTCTGGCTTATAAAAACCCTTGCAATTGAAGGGAGATAACTCTCTCTTCCGTTTTTTACCACCAGGTCGATAAGGGAAGAGCTGAGATTGTCCAGATTATTACCGATAGTATTATGAATTATCAGCGATTTTTTTGAAGGCCTTATTACCGGATTTCCAAGTAGTTCTCTGAATTCCGGTATGTAACTGATCTCTAAAATCAGTTTCATATCATTGTAAACCTTATCGAGATTGTCTTTATCGAGAGCTGCAAGGAATAGTGCCCGTGAGTATCTTACTGATATTTTGCTTTCATTCATAACAGGATTCTCTTTCTAATTACTATTCAACTCTATATCTTCAAGATATTTTTCAATCAGTTTTTCCTGTTCTCCTGTTGCTTTAAGTTTTTCTCCCAGAATTTTTGAAGCAACATCAAAGGATAGGTTGGTAACCTGTCTGCGGATATCGGAAAGGGCATTGGCTTTTTCTCTTTCTATTCCTGCTTTTGCTGCTTCAACGATTTTTTCAGCTTCTATCACAGCTTTGTTTTTTGCTTCAGCTATAAGTTTCTCTCTCACATCTCTTGCTTCTTTAAGGATTATTTCACGTTCCTCTCTTGCCTTTTTGATTATAGCTTCATTATCGCTCTGGAGTCTGACCATATCTTTTCTTGCCTTTTCAGCTGCAGCGAGAGAACCTTTGATAGATTCTTCCCTTTGTTTAATCATGCTCAGGATAGGTTTCCAGGCAAACTTTGCCAGGACAAAAAAGAAAAGAGAAAAGATCAGTACAGCCCAGAAGATGGTTCCAATTGCAGGGGTAGTGAGACTATTACTTGCTACTAGGATCATATCTTATTTTTTAATGATTAATTGTTGAAGAGAACCTGTAACCAACCGTTACAGGTTCTCATTTTGTTTCCTTAGGCAATAAGAGCTACAACAACGCCAAACAGAGCAACACCTTCAATAAGTGCTGCCGAGATGATCATTGCCAACTGTATTTTACCTGCAGCTTCAGGTTGTCTCGCTATGGCTTCCATAGCTGAATCACCGATCCGGCCTATACCATAACCTGCACCTATAACTGCAATACTAGCTCCGATTGCTGATAACGAAATCGCTGCCTGTGCTTCTTCCATAATACAAAATTTAAATGAACAATTAATAATTAATGATGTTCTTCAGACACTGCCAGACTGATAAATACGGCTGACAGGAGTGTGAAGACATATGCCTGAAGGAAGGCCACGAGTAATTCGAGGCAATCCATGAAAATCACAAAAAATATCGATACCGGAGCAACCAGTATTGATTTAAAAATAAAGATCAATGCCAGCAGGCTCATAACAATGATATGTCCTGCCGTAATATTTGCAAATAATCGGACAGTAAGAGCAAAAGGTTTTGATATCATCCCGATTAATTCCACAGGGATCATAATAGGGAGCAACCAGAAAGGAACCCCGGGTGTGGCAAAAATATCCCGCCAGTAATGTTTATTGCCATTAATCTGGATTATAAAAAATGTAAACAAGGCCAGTGTCATGGTAACAGCAAGATTGCCCGTAACATTTGCACCGAAGGGTGGCGGATATGGAATAAGCCCCATCAGGTTATTGATAAGGATAAAGAAAAACACAGAAAGCAGATAAGGCATGAATTTTTCGTGTTTTTCATAACCTATATTAGGAATTACAACATCATCACGTATAAAACAGATAATTGGTTCAAGGAAGCTTTGTATTCCTTTGGGATGACTTATACCTGTTTTTTTATATGAACGGGATAATGCCAGGAAAAGCCATAAACCTATCAGGGCAGCGGCCAGCATTCCTATTACCGTTTTTGTCATTGAAAAATCGAGAGGTATTTTATCTTCCAGTATCTGTCCGCTTTCGTCCACAGCAACGATTTTGCCGGCATAATCACCTTCCGTTTCCAGACGGAAACCTTTATGTTCATGCCCGTGTGCAAGCTGTTTCGATGAAAAAAAATGAAGTCCGGTCTCTCTGCTGTAAAGGATCACTGGCAAATAAATAGAAACATGGTCCCCGTTTTCCTTTGTAAAAAGATGCCATTCATGTGAATCACTGATATGTTCAATGATAAATTCACTGGCATTGAATTCTTTGTCCTCTGTATCGGATGAATGATGGGTATCTTGTCCGGATAATGGTATCTGTAATAACAACAGCAAAAAAGTAAAAAAGAGGTATGAAACTTTCCTGTTTTTCAAAACAATAATTTTATAAAGATTTGTGTTTCAATTCTTTCACTATGACCATCAGTAAAAATAAAGTGAAGGCTAAATATAGCACAAAAAACAATATCACATCAGACAGTCCGGATTTTTTACCAACAAAAAACCAAAGAAAGGCAAACACCAGTTCAATCAGAAACTTAAGACTGACAGCAACAAGTGTATGCATGGTCTGACTGTCCGGGTTCTTTTTTTGTCCGTTATAAAAAATGAAGAGTATCCCTGCAGTAAGAACAGTAAAAATTACTGAAAGGAAGATCAGGTCAGACAGCAGTAAGCCTGTATTAACATTTGAAAAAACAAGGTATCCCGTTATGAGAATTATGCTCTCAAGAACAATCAGAAGGAATATTTTTTTTAAAAATAGTTTCAAGAGAGTTATTTAAGTTTTATAAAGTCTTTAATAGCAAAATAGATTGCAGCAAAGACGCCGAGCAAAGAGAGAATAATTGTAAAAACGGGGTTTTTGAATCCTGCCAGTTGGTCAATTTTAATACCTCCCCAGGTGGTCAGCCCAATAATAGCGATCATCTGAAAACCAATAGCTGAGTATTTTGCATAACTACTCAGCGGTTTATTTTCCTGCTTTTTCTGATTCTTTTCCGTAGGTTCGTCCTCCATTGTTGTCGATGCCGTTCATCTTACAGTTACCTGAGAATAATGCGCCAGGTTCGATAGAAAGCTTTAATGTTTCAATATCGCCATTTATTCTGGATGATACTTTCAGGATAAGCAGCTGGCTAACTATAATTTTACCTTCAATTGTTCCGGATACTTCAGAATTTTTGCAGATTACTTCTCCATTCACTTTACCGGTAGGTCCTATGACAACCTTTCCTTTTGTATTAAGGTTGCCCGTGAGAGTACCGTCGATACGTATATCTCCGGTTGATTTGACATCTCCTGAGATTTCGGTTCCATTACTGATAAGATTGATTGCTACAGGCTCAGTTTCATTATTTTTTGCCATGATGATATGTAATTTTTATAAATAAAACTTAATAACGCACAAATATAAAAAACTATTATTATAATCGGAGTTACTCCATTAAATAGTCAAAAGGAAAAGAAAATACCTTAGGCAGACAAGATGTTTTTCAACAAGGGTCCTTGAGATGAAAAAACGCTGAAGGATAATTATCCTGTCATATTATTTTATTATTCCGGGTCAAAAGCCCACTTGATATACATTGAGCCCCAGGTAAAACCTCCTCCGAAAGCAGCGAGGATAAGATGGTTCCCTTTTCTCAGCCGGTTTTCATACTCCCACAGACAGAGTGGTATTGTAGCTGCTGTAGTGTTCCCGTATTTCTCAATATTTATCATTATTTTTTCAGGAGGTAATCCCATTCTTCTGCCTGTTGCTTCAATTATTCTGAGGTTAGCCTGATGAGGTACCAGCCAGTCTATATCTTTTGATTTAAGATTATTTCTCTTCATTATCTCCACAGCCACATCAGCCATATTAACGACTGCAAATTTAAACACACTCTGACCTTCCTGATACACAAAATGTTCTCTGGCATCCACTGTTTCATGTGAAGGAGGCCGGACCGATCCGCCTGCTTTCATATGAAGAAATTTTCTTCCTGAGCCATCGGTATGGAAGATATAATCCATTATCCCGTTATCATCAACAGTTGGTTCCAGTAAAACAGCTCCTGCGGCGTCACCGAAAAGAGTACATGTCGTCCTGTCTGTATAATCAGTGATAGAAGACATTTTATCAGCTCCCACGACAATAACTTTTTTGCATTTTCCGGTTTCTACGTATGTTGCAGCTGTCTGTAATGCAAATAAAAAGCCTGAGCAGGCAGCCCCTACATCGAAGCTGAAAGCATTACGTATTCCAACTTTATCAGATATAATATTGGCTGTTGCGGGAAAGCTCATATCCGGTGTTATGGTAGCACATATAAGAAGATCTATTTCTTCAGGTGAGGTACCTGTTTTTTCAAGAAGTCCTTTCACTGCCATCTCTCCCATATCGGAACTTCCAAGGCCTTCTCCTTTAAGTATTCTTCTTTCACTGATACCGACACGTTGCATTATCCATTCATCGGAAGTGTCAACCATTTTCGATAATTCATGGTTCGTTAGCCTGTAATCCGGAACCCATGCATGAATACCGGTTATTGCAGCTCTTATTTTATTCACCATTAAATTGCCTCTTTTATCTTTTGCGCCAGATTGGCATGAACAACAGCCCAGGTTTGAAGGATCATATTCATGATAGCCTTTCTTTTGGATATACCGTGACCTATTACGACATTGGCATTGATTCCAATGATCGGAGTGCCTCCAATACTTTCAAAATCAAGTAGATCAAAAAAGGGATCCTTTATATTTCTGGCCTTAATAATATGATAAAATGCTTCTGTTTGTTTTAATATGACATTACCAACAAAACCATCACACACAATGACATCCGGCATTGTATCCATAAACAGTCCGTTTCCCTCAATATTTCCAAGGAAGTTTATTGCCGGATGATTTTTCATAAGTTCATAGGCAGCTTTTACTGTAGCTGTTCCTTTTGAAGATTCTTCTCCAATGTTAAGAAGTCTCACGGTAGGATTCTCTGCTTCCAGAATATATTTTGCAAACACACTTCCAAGGATACCATATTGCAAAAGTACATCCGGTTTACATTCAGGATTTAATCCCACATCAAGGATAACGGAATTATGATTATCCGGTGCTGGTACGATAGTAGCCAGAGCTGGTCTCAGAACACCCGGGATTACATTGACTGTATAGCTTGCACCTACCAGCATTGCGCCGGTATTTCCGGCACTGCAAAAACCATCTATTGCATGTTCTTTTAACATCCTGTAGCCTACAGCTATACTTGAATCAGGTTTCTGGGCAAAGGCTTTTGCCGGGACATCACCCATAGTAATAACCTGGGTAGTGGGAACAATAGTAAAACCCTCATCCGGACTATTTAATCCGGTAAGCTTTTTGTTTATGAGATCTGCGTCGCCAATCAAAACAAGCTCGTCCCCGGCTACCCGATGCTGAAGAGAATCGACTGCACCTTCAATAACCACATCAGGTGCATAATCCCCACCCATTACATCAACGCCTATTTTCATAGACCTGGAATTAAATAAAAATGAAATTAAGCTGTAGTTTTCTTTTCAACGGCAAGCTTCCCTCTGTAATACCCACATTCAGGGCAAACCCTGTGATACTGTACCGAAGAGCCGCAGTTTGAACAAACACTCACTGTTGGAGCAGTCGCCTTATAATGAGTCCTGCGTTTGTCTCTTCTTGTTTTTGAATGTTTTCTTTTAGGATTTGGCATTTTCTTATATGTTTAATTCTTTACAAGTTCCTTTAATTTAGCCCATTCGGGATTTTCTGTTTTTCTGTCCTCAACAATATATTCCTTCAGTTTCTTCAGCATAACAGGATTACATGTGCTCTTACCTTTCTCATCATCAGGATGAATTCTTCTGATAGGAAGAGATAGAAGGATATACTCATAAAGACTACTTCTCAGATCAATTTCATGTTCATTGGCTGGAACAATAATAATATCCGGATCGCTTTCATCGTGTACACTACCAAATTTAACCAAAAGTCTGTTTGTACAACACACAGGATATGAAAAAACTTCCAGACATCTGTCACATGTAAGATCCACTGTTCCTTCAATACTGATTGTCAGGTCTGCATGAGAAGAAGCTCTTTCTATACCGACAGATGCCTTAAGCTTACCTCCCTTTATCTCTGACTCCTCAAACTCTTCAAAAAACTTATTCCCTATCTCAAATTCATAAAAATGATATCCGGACTTTAATTTGATCACCTCTATAGTAAATAATCGGGACATCTTTTTATTTTTGGTTTGCAAAAATATGAAAGCTTATTCAATTAAAAAAATTATCAACAAAAAAGTAACCTTTTCCGTCATAATTGTTTGTCTGCCTTAATAAAACCTCCATTCACCGATATTAATAATCAGATTATTTTTATATGACTTACCTTTGATCTGTAACAATTATGTTAGGAGATATGGAATACACAGAAAGACATTCTTTAAAAAGAGAAAAAAAGATCCATCCACATTTAAGCATAGGCTTTTTCTTCATTGTTTTGGGTCTTGCCCTTTTGGTTGCCACAAATGATATGCTTCATCTGGGAGATGTAAAAGAATACTTTACTTGGCAAACAGCAATGGTTTTTGTTGGAGTATTAATGCTTTTAAATCTCAATTTCCTTCCCGGGCTTCTTCTTATCTCAGGCGGAGTATGGTTTCTCCTTGATGACTATTATAATGAAGTCCCGGAAATATTGGAAACGATGTACTGGCCTGCAGTAACAATCATACTCGGTATATTGTTTATAATTTCCTCATTATTCAGAAAAAAACAAAAATAAGCCCATTATTCTATAATCTTTAAAAATAAATCATCATGGAAACAAACAGCGAATATAAGAACGATCACAGGGTCTTTCGTCCTGAGCATCGACATCATTTATCGAATAACAAAGCAATAATAGGAGTGATCCTGGTTCTTGTGGGAGTGTTTCTGGTTATCAGAAATGCAGGATTTTTTCCTGATTTTATTGACAATATCGTTTTCAGCTGGCCAATGCTTCTGGTTGTTATAGGTCTCATCCTTACTATTGGTGCAACTGAAAAAACTGCTGGTATTATTGTGATGTCAGTAGGTGCTTTCTTTATGATCCCTCTGGTTTTCAGAGAAACATTTCATATGTACAATATGTTCTGGCCTTCAATTTTTATTATCATAGGTATAATTTTCATTGTGACACAGAGGAAAGGATGGGACAGATCATCCAGGGAAATGGGTAGTGACGATTTCATCGATTATGTGAATATTTTCAGCGGAGGGGAGCGTCAGATCGTCTCACAAAATTTCAGGGGCGGGAAAATTACTGCTGTTTTCGGTGGGACAGAACTTGATCTGACAAAAGCAAAACTGGCACCCGGCAGAAATGACATAGAAATTGCCTGTGTCTTCGGAGGAGCAACAATTATTGTACCGGATTCATGGTTTGTCACTATTGAGGTTACACCCATACTGGGAGGATTCAGTGATTCAAGAAAACTAAGCCACGACCGCGATTATGACAAATCATCACAGCTGGTAATAAAAGGAGCAGTAGTATTTGGCGGAGGCGAAGTCAAAAGTTATTGATAATAATTAAATTATCGTATGAAACATCCTGTCTTTACAAACAGGGTAAGCTTTATCATGTGGTGGCTGGTCTGGGTGTTCCTTACTCTGGGCCAGCTGCTGCTGTATTATTTTGCTTAT
>DAINPM010000035.1:0-22260 GCA_036743455.1 Bacteroidales bacterium
TGAGTGGACGGCTCACGGGAGGATTCTCCAGAACCAGGCTTCCCATCATATCGTCAATTATGACAAGCTGGTAATGTGTCTGAAGATATACCGTGTCCATTCTTTTTTCAGTATAAATTCCATCTTTACCGAATTCAATCGTCGCGTAATTGGCTTTGGATGCATTTATACAGGTATATGATGTGTCGAAAACGCCACATGTGGCTTCCCATCTCCAGGTTCCGGGCAGTTCCTCGAGAGAGTCGACCTCAATCAGTTTTTCCCCGCATCCCGTGAGGGAAAATAATATCGCTATTATAAAAATGTAAATTTTCATGTCATATCCTGAACATGCACAAAGATATGAAAATTGTCTGTCCTGAAATATCAGTGATAGAATCGCTGAGTAAATATGTTGATTCCCGAATCTGTTCAGAGGATTTCCGGGAAGTTATTACCTGGTAGTCCTGATATTAATGTTTCCTATTCCTCCCTTAATATCAAAATACAGGCTCGATTTCGTTTCCCCGTACAGGTCATTGGTAAAGATTCTCCCGTTTTTGTCGAAGCCGGGAGCGCTGATTTCTCCGAGACCGCCGCTTATATATAGTTTTATACCTATGTTGGCAGGAAGTACAAGTGTCAGTTCGCCTACTCCCCCTCTTATCTCTGCGTCGAGGTCATTTTTCCAGCTGCCGGAAAGGTCTATTTCAGCTTCCCCTGCAACAGCCCTGAACTCCAGGAAAGGAACAGAAGAGTTTCGCAGATTTATCCGGGAATCACCTGCAACCATCTTAAATTCAAATTTCTCAAGATTTGATCCTTCAAGGTCGATTTCACTTTCGCCCGCAACCATCTCAATGGTCATCTCATTCCTGACATTCCTGTTAAACCCGAGATTCCACTGATTCCTGTCAGATTCATCATAGGTTCTTCTGTCCCTGTCATCGTCGACTTCTATTTCGAGATACCCTGTCTCAGAGTCTTCTTCATAAAACAATACAGGTTTCCAGTATCTGTCGCGATATTCAAAGGTTCCTTCAAAGAAGGCATTCGCATCAGTATCTATAATTAATCTGCCGGCCGGAAAGGTGATCTTGGTTTTTACCATGTCAGCTTTTCTGACATCTATTTTATGTCTTTCCTCCTTTGTTGCCTGGCCAAAGCCTGTTAATGCTGCAAGAAGAGACATAATGATAATTGTGAACAGGGTTTTTTGCTTCATCATTGGTTTCCGTCTGTTAAATAACTTTTCTTAAAGACGTACGAGATAGTGTAAAGTTGCAGCAGAATATAAAAAATGCTTGTCGGCAGGTTAAAAATGCAGAGTATTCAACACTGTATTTTCTTATCCGATGTCAGGATAAAGGGTTCCGCCTTTTGTAAGCCATGAGATCCCGAAAGCCATCAGAGCAACTGTCTCGGCCCAGAAGACAAACTCTGACTGCCTGTCTCTTCCTTCAAGGAATATCATGTATAATAAAATTGAAACAAGGCAGATAATCATTACATAACCGCAGATACGGTAAATGATATTTCTTTTTACTTTCCTTTTTGAAGGAGAGGATACTTTTCTGGTGAAAAGAAAAAGGGAAAAAACAGAAAGAACCAGGAAAAAACAGGAAGCACTGATGAAATGTATCCAAGCAGAAAGGTTGTAAGGACCTTCCCTCACGGTGGGGAAGAAGGCTATGCCAAGTGCAAAGAAGCCTGACAGGTTGCCTGCCATATCATCCCATCTGTCATAACCCTTATAGAAGAAGAGGAACAGTGCTATGGCGCAAAGAGCTCCGACAAACACGTCCCTCATCTCCGAATGATAATATAAACTGATGTTTTTCCTTACGATATCTTCACCAGAGAGCAAAAATGTTCCTGCGATCAGCACGAATGGAAGAAGAATTCCGATCCAGCCTACGGTTTTTCGCAATGCAAGATACGAATGTGTGCCGATCATGTTTCAGTGATCTAATAGTTTTTCAGAACAGTCTTAACTCAGTGGATATTTATTTCTCCTGAAGGCTTAATATCAGTCACATAATGTGTCAATTGCATTTTCCGCCTCTTCCAGAGCCTCCTGCCATTCATTTTTTAACTGCGGAGTCCAGCTGGTACATTGAGAAAATAGTTCCAGTGCATCGATGTATGCCTGGTAAGCAGCTTTATAAGCAGTACAATTGGCTGGTGTCGGATCACCTGCATAGACTAACGCAGCATTTGTTACAGCCGTTAACTCATCCTGAACCTGGGTAGCCCAGACTCCTGCACACCATTCAGGATCAGAGTTTTCTTTCTTGCAGGATCCGATTGCAATAAACATTAACATTACCGAAAAACATAAAGCTTTTTTCATATAAAAATTTTTTAAGGTTTGGATATCAAAATTAATCAGAGGATCGAACAATTCAAAGATTGCGTCGGATTTCTTTAGGAATATTTTTACTTTTCTGCCGGGTCTGATCTCAGAATGCCAGGTGGCTTTGTGTAAGTTATCCCGGACAGGCTTTCAATGTCCATGAATGAGTCGTCGGCGTCATTCACGAACCTTATGTCGGGGAAAACACTTCGAAAAAGGACTTTGATGATATTTTTTACATTTTCTTTTAATGGTTTATAGATCCACATTATATCCTCTGGTCCTTTTTCAAGCGATTGTTCTGTCCTGATCCTGTATTCTTCCTTCACTTTGTTTGCGTAAATATACAGGTCATCGGAAGTCATCCATCTGTTTTCGGCGAATGGATTCTGGCTTCTGAATTCGAGGATCTCAAAAAAATCCCATTCCAGTTTTCTGCTCCCAAACGACAGGAATTTGGGATTAATATTGGCGACCTCCAGTATCATTTTTTCGTGGTCGTATCTGAACCTTAAATCTTTACAGTCGATACCGTATTTTGCATTCAGTTTAACATTAAGGCTTCCAAAATATTTTATTTTCCTGTCTGCGATAGTCTCCTGTTTGCTTACAGATCTTGAAAAATGTGTATCTATCTCAAACAGGTTTAGTTCCAGTATGTGCCTGATCTGGGTTATCTGGAACTGTCTTTCTTTCAGGAAATTGTTCTCTTCTACAAGCAGAGTGTTTTTAATCCGGAGTTCCCTGTTCTTTTCATCAAGGTCTTTAATGTTATCCTCAAAAAGTGATACTCTTACGTTAAGTTTAATGAGTTGCTGAATTCCGAGCACCAGCATTCCTGCACCGAAAGTAACAAGTCCCCACACTATTAATTTGCTTGCCAGAAGAAAAAGAGCAACAATAATTAGCAGGGCAACAACAAGGTATTGTCCATATTTATTCCTGTTACCGTTGAAAAATGTTTTTTTTGCCACTCCTTAAATGATTAAGAATGTTCAGTATTACAACGACTTATTTCTGCCTGTCATAAGTAGAATTCCGTTTCGGCATTATTTCATTGCTGGATCAGAGAAGGGGAGGGGTTGATCCTATAAATTGAAATTGGCTATTCCTGCTTCGTCAAAGGTGCAGTTTAACCATTCGTTCTCAATCAGAGCACCTGATTTCTTATACATTTCAATAGCAGGCTGGTTCCAGTCCAGTACCTGCCATCTCACTCTCTTGCAACCTTCTTCTTTCGCAACTTCAAAGACTGCTTTTAACAGTGCGGTACCGATCTTCTGCTTTCTGAAATCCTTTTTTACGTATATATCATCAAGATAAAGTGATTTTCCAACCCAGGTATAATATGCAAAAAACCACAAAGCCATTCCTGCAATATCTCCCTCCTCTGTTTCAGCTACAAAGCACCTGAAAAGATCTTTCTCTTTCATCATCTGCCCGACGGAATTTGTTACTTTTTCAGGAGCTTTTTCAAATTCAGCAAGTTCCTTTATAAGTGCCAGGATTGAGGCAAAGTCATTAACTGTCGCCTTTCTGATATTGATCTTCATGTTTCGTTACATGTATTATAGTGGGTGGTATAACCGCTTGTGACAGTTTAATTTCAGCTGTTTATTTTAATGGCTTTTTTCTGAGCAAGCAGGGCCAGCTCCGTTGCCAGAAAACAATGATCCTGCGTCATTGCCGTTTCTGTACGGTTCACCACGTCGCTGACAAGCTGCTGACCATAGGGCATGGCAACCTTTGAACAGTTGAAATATTTTGTTTCCTTGTGGTTTACCAGGAAGAGATGGTTTCCGCCTTCACGACCGGCAATGTCGGTATATTTCCTCATCTCTATATATCCTTCAGTTCCCAGGATGAATGTACGGCCATCGCCCCATGTGTTCAGTCCGTCGGGAGTGAACCAGTCGATACGTATATATCCTGTTGCATGGGGGCTTTTTATACACATGTCGCCAAAATCCTGGTAATCAGGATAATCATGTGTGCTGAAGTTGCCGGTTTGTGAAAAATTCAATTGGGCTTCTCTTGAATCAGTATAGAACAGGAACTGGTCACACTGGTGGGAGCCTATGTCGCATAGAATACCTCCTGCTTTCTCAGGAATAAAAAACCAGTCGGGACGTGAAGACGGATTCATCCTGTGCGGACCCAGTCCAATGGTCTGAACCACCTTTCCGATTGCGCCCGACTTAACAAGCTCTCCTGCATATACCGAGGCAGGATTTCCAAGACGTTCACTGTACATAATGGAATAGATCCTGCCGGTTTTTTCCCTGACCTTCCTGACAGCCTTAAATTGAGAAAGAGTAACAATTCCGGGCTTGTCGGCCATGAAATCTTTACCTGCCTGCATAACACGGATTCCAAGAGGTGCCCGGTCGACTGGTATTGATGCGCTTGCCACAAGCTGGATAGATTCATCCTCCAGAATCTCATCTTCATTTGAGGCAACCTTGACATTTGGATAGCGTCTGGTAAATCCTCTCAGTAGCTCAGGTTCCTTTGCATACACTGCCACCAATGATCCGCCTCCGTTGATAAGTGCATTGACCATACCATATATATGGCTGTGATTCAGTCCGATAACCGAAAATCTAATTGATTCTTCAGGACCTTTGTATTTTGCAGGCTTTACTATTACTTCCTCCGGTCTGGAAGTGTGATGAAGATCACGCCCGAATAAATCATGGGGTAACATTATACCTGAAGCTAACCCCGCTGCCGAAGCCATCGTTTTTGTCAGAAAATTACGTCTGTCAACCTTCATTTTTTTACATAATAAGATAATCAGCGGTAAACTTATAAAAAAGCGCAGAAAAAAACTTATTTAGCTGCCTGCTTTATGAGGCTTCATTGAATTTTGACTGGGAGAATTTTTTCTCAAGTTCATTGCTGATATCTGCGGGGTTTGTCAGGGGAAGATCCCCTTCATGAATATCATAACCAAGGAGCTCAGCTTTCTTAAATCTCTCAAACACCGGCAATTTTGATCTGTTAGTCGTTTCAATGTGGTTCCCCTTTTCATCCACGATAATAACCCTGGGCAGGAAGACCCCCTTCCTTCCGATGAATTTATCCATTATACTGACGGCTTCTTCAAATTCTTTCCTGGTTGACCTGCCAAGCGATTCATATTTGTAAATTTTCTTACCGTCCCATGTTGATACCATGGCATAGCTCTCTGAAATCTTTTCGTCAATTGCAGAACTAAGATTCAAAGTATCATGTCCCGAAGGCATCAGTAAAACCTTACCTCCTCCACCTTCAACGTTGGATGCGTACCGTGGCATGGTAACACCAGATATCCATCCCTGAAGATGTTTTATATATATTTTCCCTATCTGTACAGGTGTAATGAAATGAACGATACCCTTTTCCTTGTGGCACTGAAGCAGGTAGTATGGATGAACACCAATCCAGAACATTCTCCTGAATGTCTCTGCCAGAGTCTTGTAATAGTCATTAACATGATTCAGCAGAACAGTCTGGTTCCTTATTGTAAATCCATGATCACGAATTTTCCTGACAGCCTTTGCAAGATCTGTGGTTATTTCCTGGTAATGATTAATATGCGTCATAAAATACACATATTTTTCCGTTCCTTCATTGTATTTGTTGGCCGATACATTTATCATCTCCAGTAACTCGTCAGTTATAGCCATTGGCATTACCACCGGCACCCTTGTTGCCATACGGATCACACGAAGGTGTGGTATCCGGCTGAGTTCCTCCAGAATATACCTGAGACGACTTTTACTTATCATCAATGCATCGCCTCCGGTCACAAGCACCTCGTTTATGTTCCTGTTATAGCCTATATAAAACAAGCCTTTGTCAATCTCTTTCTTGTTTACCTCAACTGTGGTATCAAGCGATTTGGTTCTCTGGCAGTGAACACAATAGGAAGCACAACTGGTGTTTTCAGCCACAAACAGTGCAAGACGGTTCGGATAACGCTGGTATGCTGCACCAAAGCTTCTGGAACTTTCACTCATGGCTCCTTCCAGCCCTGTGTCGGGGAACAAAAGATTGGCAGGTGTGGGCACGCTCTGCCAGAAAACAGGGTCAAGCCGTTTTTTCCCCTTCTCCCCGGGCATCATTTCAGGATGAAAAGGATCGGCATGCATCAGTGATGCGTAATAAGGTGTGATCCGCAAAGGTTCTTTCCCCTGGTCTTTAAGTGTAGTAACGGTTCTTTCTATCTCAGCTGCCTGATAATCGTTAAGTTTAATTACCTTCTTCAGATGATCGACAGTCCTTATGGAGTTCTTTATCTGCCACAGAGGATCTTCCCATTGTTCTCTTGTAACATCTTTCCACAATTCTATTGAGTTATAATTTCTTGGAGTGTAAAATATCTGATTGTCTGAATTCATAAAATGAAATTAAGTTTTAAATGATTTATTAATTAAAGGATTATTCATCCTGTGTAGTTAAATAACATGACAGTCTTTCAGGTACCTGTTATCCTCCGGTTCCGCCGTTACAGATATTCATTGCCTGGAGCAAAAGCTTATCATTTCCTTGAAGCATATTGCACTAAGATAACAATTTTCACGAAAAAACAAAATTTCACGACTTCCGGTGAAATAACTGTAAATAAAATAAGAGGGGTCAGATGAAGAGAAGTAGACTTACAGCCATCACCGCCATGCCAGCTATTAATCCTCCTATAGCTAAATGGTGTTCGCCGTATTCCTCAGCTGTTGGCAATAACTCATCAAGAGAGATATATACCATTATGCCTGCAACAGCTGCAAAGATAACTCCGAAGGTAGATTCGTTGAAAATGCTTCTGAGGATAAAATATCCCACAATTGCACCAACGGGTTCGGCAAGACCTGAAAAAAATGACAACCAGAAAGCTTTCTTTCTGTCTTTGGTAGCATAATATATCGGAACAGAAACAGCTATGCCCTCAGGTATATTGTGTATTGCGATGGCGACAGCTATACTGATCCCCAGAGCAGGATCGCTTAAAGCTGCCATAAAAGTTGCAAGTCCTTCCGGGAAATTATGTATTGCGACCGCAAGGGCAGAGAATAACCCCATTCTCAGGAGCTTCCTGCTGTTTGCAGGATCAATATTCTTCTCATCAATATTTTTTATTTCATGGGGATTCTCAAATGACGGAATAAGTTTATCTATGATTGCAATTAATGCAATTCCGCAAAAAAATGCTATGACGGTCAGGACACTTCCTGTTTTCAGACCATGAGCCTGGGACAGGGATTCTTTTGCTTTTACAAAAATTTCAATAAGAGAAACATAGATCATCACACCTGCCGAAAAACCAAGAGAGGCTGCAAGAAATTTCGGATTGAATTTCTTCGATATGAATGACATTATACTTCCAATACCTGTTGAAATACCTGCAAAAATTGTCAATCCCAGTGCAAAAAAAATGTTGTCAGACAGCATATACCTATTAAAGCTATTTTTTTCTGATGATGAACAACGGTCTTTTGAATTCCCTCCGCTTATGCCCCGATGATAATCACCCGGAGCTATAATATCCGGCCTGAGAAGCAGATCAGAAGTCCTGCATCAGAATTTATTTTCAACCTCCGAAAGTATATTTTTTTTTGTTTCCGGATACCTATATGGCTATAAGAAATTTAAAATTATGATTATACTGCAGGAATAGTCAGTTACACTCGTTGCAATTGTCAGTCTGACTTCCGAACTCAATCTGAATTGTCGAATGCTGTATATTAAACCTGTTCCTCAGCTCCCTCTGGATATTTGAGATTAGGGTTGTGTCTGTCATCGGTTTAGTCTCAAGATGAACAGTAAGCGCGGTTTCGCGGGTGCTCAGTCCCCAGATATGAAGATCATGCACACCATTAACCTCATCAAAGCTTGTCAGGTAGCTGCGAACAGCATCAATATCAATGTTGTCAGGAACAGCGTCGAGCGCCAGACTTACAGAATCAATAAGCAGGTGGTATGAACTGTAGAGAATAACTGCGATAATAATCATAGAAACGGCTGAGTCAATCCAGTTGATCCCGGTCAGTAAAATTATGAGTCCGGAAAAAGCAACTCCTGCCGATACAAGAGTGTCGGCCACAAAGTGTAAAAAAGCACTCCTGATGTTCAGGTCTTCTTTCCTTCCTTTAAGAAACAACCATGCGGTTATGCCATTTACAATGATTCCGGCCGAAGCCACAAGAATTACAGTATCGGAATCAACAGGTTCAGGATGGGAAATTCTCCTGATCGTCTCCCACAAAATGAATCCGGTTGCCCCTATCAGTAAAATAGTATTCAGAATTGCTGTCAGGATCGTTGAACGGCGAAATCCGTATGTGAATTTTAATGTCGGCTTCTTCTGTGATAATCTAATGGCGATCCATGAAAAAAGAAGTGCAAGAACATCGCTGAAATTATGACCGGCATCGGATACAAGCGCCATCGAGTTTGCCAGAATACCATAGACTATCTCAATGACAATAAAGATGATATTCAGAAGGATGCCTGTCTTAAATGCGATCCCAGTTTTATTCAATTCATTATGTTGGTGGTCATGTGACATGAAAGAGCTTAAGCCGCTTTAATTATGGAGAATAATAATGATTAAACAGGCATTAAAAGCTTTCAAAACTATAACGAAACATCCAGACCGGTAATTTTGACCACAACAGGATTATACCATTTCCTGTCGTTATAGATTCTCTGGGATCTTGTAACTGAAAACTCAATACCCTCAGGTGTTTGCCTGAAGGTTGGAGCAGGATCTGCATCTTTTTGATACTCGAGCACTATGCCATTGTGGCCGAGAACTGATATCCGGCTTTTTGCAGTTGTCCTGAATGCTTTTGTTTTATATGTTTTCCGTTCACCAAACTTCCATTGTTCTTCGTTAATGAAAATATATGCTGTCTTCCCGTCTTTTGATCTCAGGAACCACATGTTGTCTTCACGCACTTTAACTTTATCCGGAACTGTCTGATCCATAGCTTCCCGGTTAATGAACATCCATAATGAAACTTCATTCAGAATACCTGATTGTTCCGGTGGAAAGTTACCTGAAGCATCGGGCCCGAAATTTAACAACAAGTTGCCTCCTTTTGCCCTGATATCAATTAACTTCAGTATCACGTCTCTTGCTGACTTGTAATTTTCATTAGTTGGTCTGTATTGCCATTGATCACCAAGTGTATAACATGCTTCCCATGGACCGGGAATCGGGCTGTCAGGTGTTTCCTGTTCCGGAGTATTGATTGCTCCCCTGGTTACAACGACATCGGGGTTTAGCTCCCAGCATAATTTTGCCAGTTCTGTCTTTCCGTACTGATCCATTCCGTCAAGAAATACTATGTCTATTTTGCCGTACCGGGTCATCAGTTCCCTGATCTGTTTTTTAGCGTATTCATTTAATTCCGGGTTACCGCTGGCCAGGGCCTCAGGACGAACTCTCGATATCAGGGTTCCCTGTTGATGGAGAAACCAGAAATCATCAGGTGAATAGTACAATCCTACTGCAAGCCCGGCTTCGCGGCATTCATCTATGATCATCTTTGTAACATCTTTGCCGTAGGGGCTGTTCATTATGCTGAAATCGGTTGTTTTCGTGTCAAACATGCAATAACCGTTATGATGTTTTGCCGTGAAGACAACATACTTCATGCCTGCCATCTTTGCTGCATTGACCCATTGTCTGGCATCGAAAGAAACCGGATTGAAGGTTTCAGGCAGTTCATTGATATACCTGTCAAGATAATCCTCCGAAGCTCCAACCATACTGTGACTTATGACCATCCCAAGCTGAACATCCATACTCCAGTGGATAAACATCCCAAATCCCAGACCGGAAAACCATTGTTCCCTTTCAGGTTTGTTGTGGTTCAAAGGTTTGGACTCCTGGGCAGTTATACAGGATGCTGAAAAAAGTAACATTAACAGGAATACATACTTGTTATTTAAAACCTTAATTATTGAAACTGCATTATTCATACTCCATTGGATCAATGGTTAAAAACTATTTCATTTTCTGACAGACTGTCATATATGGATTGACCGGTTCATTTCAGGATACTTTTAAAAGCTGATCCGAAAATCAGATAACTAGTATTTCCCCCGATAGTACCTTCGTTTTGTCCCCACAGAAATGGCCAGTCATCGTAGTTCTCAAAGTGGTCGGGTTTTCTGAATAAAATACCGGGAGCAACATTGCCCGGGATAAATGAGAAATCAGCCCTGTTGTTGCCATAAAAGACTTCTTTGGGACGAGTGGCGCCCACTGTCGCCACCAGAGAATAATTGTGATATGGATGGCAGCCGAACAGCCAGTTAGTGGTTTTAAAAGCATGGCTGGCGTCGATTATTTCGGGGAAATACGTACTGGCAAAGCAAATGGTGGTGCCAAAGCTTACCACTCCACCGCTGCCTGCCCAGTTGCCGAGACCTATTGGAACTCCGTACGGATTGTCCATCTCAAGCCCTTCTATATATTCTTTGTACTTTAAAACAAAGGGCCTGAGTTTTTCTTTAAAGGCTTCATCCATGTGGGGAATGGCATGTAATGCCGTTAGAATATTTGAACTTACGTTTCTCTCAAGTGCAGGCCATAAAAGCTCAAGGAATTCTTCGGAATATTGTTTTTCTCCGGTGGAAATGAACAGTTGCAGATAGGTGCCCATGTTTGCTGATCCGCCACCCCATCCAGCCCTGTTTCGGGGCATATTGGCCATCAGTTCGGTTGCTTCTTTCAGCAGTCTTTTTGATTGTTGTAATGCTCTTGACGAAAGATCGTCGTTATATCCCTTTAACGCCCGGCTTGCTGCGGCAAACATTGTTGCAGCCCTTAAATCGAGTCCGGGGTTACGGCTTGTAAATGCCCACATATCATCCTTGACTCCGCTTGACCTTCCGTCGCGGGCTATTTCGTACGGACCCAGGTCAGGATTATATGGAAGACCGTCTGTTATTGAAGCTGCGTCGCCAAGATGATGATAATTATCCAGAACAGAATTAGAGAGAGTCTGTGCCATGTGGCCTATATTTTCTGCCTGGGCTACCAGGTTCATTGTCCCATGCTCGATAAATTGTAATATATCTGGCGTGCCATCAGGGCGGTGGAGGTCAACATAACGTTGCTTCTGATCTATAAATGTCTGATCGCGCAGGGGTTTAAAATACTCCCAGGTCTGAACAAAATTCTGGACAACACCGATGTTCGAGCCTGTCTCGATATCAAAATCCCCGGCATCGAAGAAACCGCCAATATTTAATCCGGGGATCAGTTCCAATCCTTTATACCTTGTGTCGGTTGTGGGTCCCTGCCTGTGCATATCAAAATGATCCGTGTTTGGCGGGGCCTGCAGATACCCTTCCTTAAAGGGTTCTCCGTGCCATACCCTGTAGGCCTCGTTAACGAACATGTGATTCATGTGTATAGGGATCCATATATCGCTGGTGGCGTCGGTGATCTTATCGTAAACGTCGTTCTGAATTAAGAAATTATTCGTTTGAATGTCACCATACTGTATATAATATATACCTGGAGTGTCAACAGAAGAAAAATCGAATTTTACATAGTGATATTTGAAATAGTCACCCCAGGGCACTATATTACCACTGAATACTCTGGTCGATTTACCGTTTTCGTCGATTTTATATACAGATGCTTTTGAAAGCGGTTTGTCTTTTTTGTCGAGCTCAATCACAGATATCTTTTGTTGCGAAGGGATATAACCAACCTGTGAGAAACCGATATTTGGTTCTCTTACCCAGCCATTGATGGCATTGGGTTCAACTGTCCAGGTCAGAACCCTGCCGGTTTTTTTTGCAGGAAGCAGGCTGCGAACAACATACCAGCCGTTTTGTGCCAGCACACGGCCGTCAAAAAGCATGATATCAGCATCATCAGATGTGATCTTTACCATTCGTTCGGGAACTTCAGGTGCCAGGAGAAAGGTACGTCCAGTTTCGAGAGGAAGCGGATCGATAAATCTGCCGGTGCCTCTGTCGTCGGCAGTTACATACCCCTTGAATTGCTTTATTTTTTCACTTTCAGGCCTTGTCACGGTATTTCCTGTTACATAGCGGGGGAACCGGTTGATGCGCCCGTCTGCCAGATAGGTCTTTCCCCAGTACTGCGAGGGAAGAAATTCGAGATTAAAACCCGCATTTCCTTCAAGTGCTTCGGGTAACGGTTTATCAAGGTAAACAGCTATCTCAACACCTTTCCCTCTGGCAGTAACCACCACCCTTGAATCAAAATCGTAGTCAGCATAACGTAACACCGATTCAATAGTTTTTGAGGCACTGTCAACTGTCCTGGTTGGTATTGAAGGAACAAGATCCCACTGCTCCGGTGTGTTGGAAAGCCTCACAGCCCCACCCTGTGCTGTTCTTACTCCGTGGTGTATCAATTCTATTCCTGCGGTTTTTTCATCGTTAAAACCTCCCGTAAACAGGTTGTTGTATACAAGAACATTCACGCCTTGCGTCTCAAAATACTCAAGATCGTTGAGTATCAAATCCTGGTTCGAATCATTGTTGCATGCAGCTAATAGCAGGAACAAAATTGAAATAAATGGCAGTCTTTTCATACTAAATTAAAATTTTAAATATGTTAGTATTTTAAACAGAGTAATGCTTCTATAAAAGTTATAAAATCAAAAAAAAAAGTATTGACTCCGCGTCCTGGGATTAGAAGCATATCTCTATAGTTCTGTTTGTAAAAGCGTAAAGGTAAAAAAATGGCACTAAATGCCATGAATGTTTTTTTTCTTGTCTTTATAATACTTCTTTATCAATTTCCCAAAGGCTTTATCTTTTTTTCTTTTTTCGGCTACGGTCATTTGAAATCTAAGCTGTTCTTTTTGAATTTTTTGATAATTGTCATAAGAATCTCTGTCGATAGTGCCATTGTTTAAAGCTTCAATTATAGCACATCCTGGTTCGTTAATATGCTTGCAGTCAGGGTATTTGCATTTAGATGAGATATTGAAGATATCGTTAAATGTTGTGTGGATACCTTCAGTATTATCAGTCATTCCCAACTCCTTCATTCCCGGCGTATCGATTATTAAGCCACCGTTTTTCAGTACAAACAACTCCCGGTGATCGGAGATGTGTCTGCCTTTGTTTGTGCTGTGGCTTATTTGTCCGGTTTTTAATATATCCTTTTCCAGAAGATTATTGATAAGAGAAGATTTTCCAACGCCTGAAGATCCTACAACACAATAAGTCTTCCCTTTTATTATGTGATCAAGTATCTGATCCATCCCTTCAAGAGTCAGGTTACTGAGCAGGAAATACTTTACTTTTTTTTCCCTTTTTTCAATGTCATCAATTGCTGCACGGATTACGGCTTCTGTTGACAAGTCTGTTTTGCTAAGAACCAGAACAGGCTCAATGTTTGCATTATAACATACGGTAAGGTATCTTTCCAGCCTGTTAATATTGAAGTCATTATTTATAGCCTGGACAATAAATGCGACATCAATATTGGCAGAAATGATTTGAATTTCTCCCGTTTTTCCGACTGCCTTCCTGGAAAGAACTGACTTTCTCGGGAGTATTTTATGAATAATAGCCTGATCAGAATCATAGATTTTTATTGCAACCCAGTCACCAACTGCAGGAAAATCAATCCTTGATCTGGAAGAAAATCTGAGATTACCGGTTATTTCAGCATCATATTCATTATCACCGTCTGAGACGACATATCTTTCACGATGCTCCTGTGTTATGCGGCCGATTGTGAATTCAGAAAGTCCCTGTTCTTTTATATAATCCGTCAGCTCTTTTGTAAATCCGAGTTCAGTTATTTTCATGATGAATTGTATTGTTCCACATTGAGAAAAAAAGAAAAAAAACAAAGGATGCATTGCCTTATCATCCGGGACGCAGAAATGTCTTTTCAAATTGCGCGTTACATTTGACTTAATGATTTCAACAAAAACTAAAAAGAACTATTACAGGAAGGCATTAGTATTAAATACATCCGTCCGGGTAATTGCATGAAGAACTCTTTAATTGCACCTGAGTAATCATATTGCGGGAGAGAAATTGTTGTTCTGCTTAATACGATTGCAGGGTTTTTTCAATAATATCTTCAACTTCCTTTGCAGAATCCGTCATCACTTGTTCAATAATGCCGCCAAAACCTGAAGCAACAATAAAAGAATTCATTCTTGAAATATAAGTCTTCCCATCATGTTTTTCATAAACACTGACACGACAGGGCATCATTGAGGATACAATACGTTCTGTATCTTTTTCGAGAATCCTTCCTGAATGATCCGGGTTACATATAGAAAAAATTTTCACAGGTAAAACAATTTTACCAAAATTGTCCAGTGTCTTTTGCAGATCATATATATGCGATAATTTCCATGATTTTTTTTCAATTTCTTTTGTTAACCTGTCCACTGTTGAATTAAAATCGGCCGGACTCTGATTCTCAATGAAAGTACTATTCATCAGATTGTTAATTATTTTTTCTGCCATGATATAGAAGTGTATTCAATTTAGTTTTTACATAAAATTACCTCCCGGATCATAATTTACCAGTATATAAGAAGCTTCTTATTTTCAACAAATTAAAACCTGTCGGAGTTCATTACCTTAACCCAGGCGCTGACAAAATCTTTAACAAACTTTTCTTTGTTATCGTCTTGTGCGTAAAATTCTGAATATGCACGTAATATCGAATTAGAACCAAAAACCAAATCAACTCTTGTTGCCGTCCATTTGGTTTTTCCGGTTTTTCTTTCAACAATGTTGTAAAGATTTTCCGAAACATGTTGCCAGGTATAATTCATATCTGTGAGATTCACAAAAAAGTCGTTGGTTAAAACTCCTTCCTTGTCGGTAAAAACACCATGTTTTGTTCCGCCATGATTTGTTCCCAATACACGCATACCGCCTATCAGGACAGTCATTTCAGGGGCTGTGAGTCCCATCAACTGTGTTCTGTCAAGCAGCATTTCTTCAGGTTTAACCGCATATTCTTTTTTCTGCCAGTTCCTGTAACCGTCGTGTATGGGTTCAAGCACGGCAAAAGATTCAGCATCAGTCATTTCAGCTGTTGCATCACCTCTTCCGGGCATAAACGGAACCTTGATCCTGAAGCCTGCTTTTTCAGCAGCTTTTTCAATGGCGGCACTTCCTCCTAAAACTATCAAATCGGCAATACTGACTTTTTTGGGTAAACCTGACTGGATCCCGATAAGCATATTCATAACTCTCTCAAGTCTTAAGGGTTCATTCCCTTCCCAGTCTTTCTGAGGGTCAAGACGTATTCTTGCGCCATTTGCTCCCCCTCTGTAATCGGAACACCTGAAAGTTCTTGCACTGTCCCATGCTGTATTAATAAGATCAGTTTGAGATAAACCGCAATTGAGAAGTTTAATTTTTAATTCTTCAACTTCCTCATCTGAAAGAGTATAATCTACTATTGGTACAGGGTCTTGCCATATTAAATCTTCTTTAGGGACATCTGCACCCAGATAACGGCTTTTAGGACCTAAATCGCGATGTGTAAGCTTAAACCATGCTTTTGCAAATACTTGTCCGAAATATTCGGGGTCCTTATAAAAACGTTCAGCTATTTTCCTGTAATCAGGGTCAATTTTTAAAGCCATATCGGCATCGGTCATCATCGGATTTCTGCGAACTCCCGGAATATGTGCATCAAATGGTTTGTCTTCTTCCTTGATGTTCACCGGCTCCCATTGAGATGCTCCTGCCGGGCTCTTTGTGAGTTCCCAGTCGTAGGTTAATAACAAATAAAAATAAGTGTTGTTCCACTTGTTAGGGTAAGTTGTCCATGCGCCTTCCAGACCGCTGGTAACAGTATGTTCGGCATTACCTTTGCCTTTGGGATTTTTCCAGCCAAATCCTTGTTCCTCGATCGGTGCACCTTCCGGATCTGGGCCCAGAGCTGATGCATCAGCGTTGCCGTGTGTTTTACCAACGGTATGACCACCGGCTGTCAACGCAACAGTTTCCTCATCATTCATTGCCATACGTCTGAATGTTACCCGCATGGCATTGGCTGTTTTTAACGGGTCGGGCCTACCGTCAACGCCTTCCGGATTAACGTAGATCAATCCCATTTGAACAGCAGCCAATGGATTTTCCAGTGATTCTTCGTCAGATTTGTCGGAATACCTGTCTTTTCCCAGCCATTCTTTCTCGGCACCCCAGTATATGTCTTTCTCAGGGTGCCAGATATCTTCTCTGCCACCTCCAAACCCGAATGTCTTAAATCCCATTGATTCATATGCCATATTACCTGCAAGGATCATCAAATCGGCCCAGGAAATTTTGTTTCCGTATTTTTGTTTTACAGGCCACAAAAGACGACGGGCCTTGTCAAGATTAACATTATCAGGCCAACTGTTCAGCGGAGCAAAGCGTTGATTACCGGTATTGCTACCTCCTCGTCCGTCTGCTATACGGTATGTCCCTGCACTGTGCCATGCCATACGAATCATCAAACCTCCATAATGCCCCCAATCGGCAGGCCACCATTCCTGGCTGTCGGTCATTAATTTTTTAAGATCATTTTTTATAGCTTCCAGGTCCAGTTTTTTAAACTCCTCACGATAATTGAAGTCCTTACCTAAAGGGTTTGTTTTAGTATCGTGCTGATGCAAAATGTCTAAATTTAGTGCATTTGGCCACCAACTTATTACTGAACCATTAGTGTTCGTATTTGCCCCGTGCATAACCGGGCATTTACCTTTTATTGAATTGTCCATAATCTCCAATTTATATTATTAAAATCTAAAGTTAATATTTTCTGATGTGGTTTCCAACCTTTCTGCTGTTGCCCCCGGTTGTTATACCACCCTAAATTACTGTTGACGAAAAAAACTCTTAAAGATATGATGTCAGAGGTCTGAAAAGCAGGGTATCGCACCTGTTTCCTGGTGCCGGCAGCTATCAGGAGCACAATACTTTACAACCTGTCGAACATACTCTCCGCCTTATGGTTTTCCCTTTCAAATATCAATCATTTAAATTGTTCGATGGATTGGGAACTGTCATTAAGTAAGCGGCTACAATCAGAGTGACGACAGCTGTACAAATAAGTGCTGTTGCAGCACCAAAGAGTAACCAGATGAGTCCTGTAAGTGTACTGGCAATCATAGTACAGATACTCTGTAATCCTGCAAATGTCCCGATTGCTGTTGCAACATCTTTTTTAAGCGTGATGTTTGCAATCCATGCTTTTGAGACTCCCTCTGTTGCAGCAGCATACACTCCAAACAGGAAAAAAAGCACATAATAGAATATTGTATTTTCATTGACCGACATTCCTGAATAAACAAGGGAGAATAAAATCAGCCCGAATATGAGTATTTTCTTTAAGCCAATCCTGTCTCCTATAATCCCCAGAGGAAATGCAAATAAAGCATATATCAGGTTATAGAAAACATATAGCATAATCACAATTGTATCATCTAATCCTCCCTGTTTTGCCTTCAGCAATAAAAATACATCGGAACTATTGACCAGTGCAAAAATAAGAAGCCCGGTCACCAGTTTTTTATAATCTGCAGAACTGACTGTCCAGTATTTTAAGAATGAGAAGAATGAGGTTCTGACATTCGGCTTCTGTATTATGACAGCTTTATCTTTAAGTAAGAATGAGGTCAGGATGGCAAAAAATCCAGGCAGGAATGCAATAAAAAAGAGAGTCCTGTAATTCTGAGGGTGAAAGTACAGGTAAAGCAAAGCTAATAAAGGACCCAGAACAGCACCAAAAGTGTCCATAGAACGATGGAATCCGAAAATTGTTCCTTTTGTTTCAGGAGTTGCCTGTTCAGAAAGTATTGCATCCCTCGCCCCGGTTCTTATACCTTTTCCGAAGCGGTCAAGAGTCCTTGAGAAGAATATCCAGAGAGGGTAAATAAAAACTGCCATCATTGGTTTGGCGATAGCGCTTAAAAAATATCCCATTTGAACAAAAGGCACTCTTTTTCCTGATATGTCCGATAGTTTTCCAAAATATCCCTTGCTGAGTCCGGCGATTGCCTCTGCTATCCCTTCAAGAATACCAATCAGAGCAACAGAAAAGCCAATTGTCTTAAGGTATATTGGCAATATCGGGTATAGCATTTCGCTTGCAGTATCCGTAAGCAGACTTACAATTGATAATATCCATATTGTCCTTGATATTGACTTCAGATACCTTGTATTATTTAAGTTCAGTTTCATTTATGCGGTCTATAGGTTTCTTGTATTTGCCAGATCAAATCTGGAGTTCGTGTTCCATGACCTGTCCTGACCGTAAAACAGAGCCTGACATTTTTCAGCGGTTCGTCTGGTTTGTCAGGATGCAAGGATAGCTTTCAGAAGAAATGCTCGTCCCGCTTTGGCGGTATGTCGATTAATTATGTCTTCCGTGTTATCTGGCTTATTGCTGGTTTAACTATCTGAAAACGAAATGATCAAATAAAGCGTTGTATAGTTTTCCTTCCAGGGCTTCGTCTATTTGTTCAAGGCTTCTAAGTCCGAAAATGAAAGCTACTGAGACTGGGTCAGTCCGGTATCCTGTATGACCTTCATAAAATCCATACCTCATTATGTAATATGGTAGCATTTCACTGAAATCGAGGTTGGAGAGCCTGAACTTTAAGTCATTCATTTTATCAGGACTCAGAGTCACATATTTTTCCCTTAAATACTTTTCTTCCTTTTCAGTTAGTTTTCTTTCTATATGGATATTATGCCTTCCCTGTATTTCATCCAGAAATATAGAAATCTGCCATCCTTTTGAACCGCTGGCCTGAAAATTCAGAATGTTTTCATTATAATAGACATGTTTTATATTGTCGTAGAAGCGCCCCCAATTGCCTGATTCATATTCTAACAGGATGAGATTCCAGATATGGTAAAGCGGTCTGGCCAGTTGAGGATGTGTAAGTCCGAGTTTTTGAACAGTGCGGTTATCACTCTTCAGGACAGAAATTATGTCCTCATCCTCTGCCATAAATCCTGTAGTCGAATATGCATTTGGACGACCCGTACAATTGATTATTTCTGTAGGAATTCCAGTAATGGCCTTAGTATTATCCAACCGGTCATCAGAATGCAGTCCGGTCTTTGCCAGTTCAGGGAAGTCTCCTTTATCAATTAGTAATTGCTGGTCTTTACCCATATAAGTGCCTACTTTATAACTATATAGTAATGGTTTCCCATTCTCAACCGTTACTGGAGCTAAAGCAAATTTATCCTCCTTTGTGACTATCAGTATTGATTCGACAGAATCATTAATATAAGTTGGTGATTTTATCCCGGGCATCGTGTCATACGAAAAGGGATATAGATTATACTTTGTTGCTTGTCCACAAGCCATATTTGAAATAATCACGAGGATGAGTACAGACACTTTCATACCCGGAAAATTTTCTGGTGAGATAATTAAATTTTTCATGATGGAGTTTCCTTTTTTGCCTTTGGATATACAAATATAAATAGATCCTCAGTATCATGTCAGTATCCGGCAACGTATTAAAAGCCGTATTAAAAGCAGTAGGAACCCTCTAGCTGCCGGGACGGGACCAAAGAACCTGTCTGACTGGGCAGACAGGCAGGCATGAAATCAGGTCCCGATTTATCGGGAAGCTTTTGAATTATGTGGTTCGTTTCAGGGATTAGGTTTTTATTTTATTTTCGACTTCACAATTAAGCTTATTCAATTTCAGGATAATACTACCACTTGTCGGCATTCCCGGCTTCCAATTCCTCGTAGCTTTCGAGGTCAAGATTTTCCCAGTCTTTAACAACACTTTTATCTCCGGCTGCCGTTCGCCCCAGATACGATATTATAAGACAATTTTTTTGAAGGTCTTTCTTAAACTGATTGGAATCAGGTAGAATATCAATTAATCCTTTCATTTTATTATATGCCTCAGTTACCTTTTCAATATCAACAGGTTTTCCTCTCGGCCTTTTCAGTCCACCATGGTGTAAATATTTTTCTCCATTTCTGTAATAAACTGCCTTCACAAAATCGAAGGTATTTTTATACATATTGAATGCTGCAGAAGAGTCTTCAGGGAAATATTCCTTACAAAAATCCATTAATATACTGTCCGGATTTGCATAAGGATTTTGAACGAATCTGTGAAATGTATAGATATTAATCCAGTTGGCCCAGGGACGGTTTTTATCAATAATAGGGAAACGTCCTGAATTCCAGTTAAACCTTACTCCTGCACTTTCTATTCCGGCATCTGCCACTGCTTGAAACCTGGGTGCCCAGTAGTCGCCCAGATAAATTGGAAAAATATTATGGGTTTCGTATTCTCTCCAGGCATCAAATTCGACTAAAAGCCTTGTGCCATCGACTCCTTTTTTAATAAAGTCAGTATCCAGACCATTAGTAATATTAAAATCACCTTTAGTATTTTTTATTGAGTAAACGAGATTTGGTTCATCCCCAACTCCCAGTTCTTTTTCAGGTACCCCAAGGAACTCACATCGCTGCCAGGTCCTCATAAATGCAGTTCTATCCCTGCCATCCGATTTGAGGGCTCTGGCAGTGAGATTATGAAATTTCAAAAGTCCTTCTTTTGTATCCAGTTGACCTTCTGTCTCATCACCTGTTACCTGATATCCGGCAACATCGGGAAAAATGGCTGTCAGCTCTTTTATGGCATTTTCATATACCTGCCATGCTTCTTTTGAATCTTGATAATCAACACCAACATCATCCGGCCATGCAAACTGGTTACTGTGAAGGTGTACTTTCAGGCCTTTCTGTTTTCCATATGCAATTACTTCTATTACCGCATTTTTAAGATCCTCGTCCGGCTCATGTTTCCCTCCCCAGGTCAATAATTCCTGAAATGCATTTTCCTGAAATAACAGATAACTATTGAATCCCAATTCTGCAGCAACATCCATATTTGCTTTTATTTGCGAAACTTGTTCTTTCAGACTAAAAATGTCATACCGTTTGTAGTAGCGTAAATTCCAGTGGTCTATTACCTGAATATTCCTGAAATGATATTCAGCGCCTTCTTTTTCTCCTGGATCCAATGAAGATAAATTATCCCTCTTTTTAGATGAGCATCCCAAAATGGAAAATATGAGAATAATATTAGTAATAAGGAAGATTATGTTCCTTTTGATCATAAAGTAAGTTAAAATCTAAAATAGTATTTCAATAGTGTAATATCTGCAATATTTTATCAGACAAAGAAAATAGAAATTCCAATCGGAGTAAGATATTTTTTTATAGTTGAGCTGATCTGTATTATGTTTTAATATATCTTTTATTACCAGCTGGTTGAACGGTTCATTACTTATCTTTCACAGTAGCATTATCGAAAGTAAGAATCCCCAAACACTTCCGTCGCGACAGGTGTTTCAACCTCCCTTTTCATCCGAAAACAACTTACCCATTGTCCGTGTTAGAGGGCGTTATGTTATTATTTTCACAGGAAATATTATTTGGTTAATTATCAAACTATTCTAATGCTTTATTTAATTTATCGATATCCTCATTTCTGGGAATGAAGCCAGTGCTTGTAAAGTCAATCAACCAGTTGTTATTGACTTTAACAAGATGATAAACTGTTCGTACTGGTATCTTCTGACTATATGGTGCCAGAAACATCTGTTCAAAAGCAATTGCGGAATTACCATCTTTTGAAATTCGTATTTCACGTTTATCGAGGGTGATATCTAATTGAAATTCACTGTTTACGAGCATTTGTTTTAGAGAGGCATGCATTTCTGCTTTATTCCAGAATTCTTTTGGATCACTACCGCATGATAGAAAATCCTCTGTTAACAGAGCAATGACTGCATCGGCATTTTTGGCTTTTAATGCAAACCAGTGATCATCTAACACTTTGGCAACAGATTTTTTTGATTCAGTCATCTAAGTACATGACAAAAATTTACAACATTGGTTAAATTTATCTATATCGTTGCTA
>DAINPM010000036.1:0-13167 GCA_036743455.1 Bacteroidales bacterium
CGGCAGCAATACATTTGAAGAGTTCTTTAATAAAAGAAGCAGCTCTTTTATCAAGGGCAGACTTATCTACAGGCAAACCGTCTTTATTGAAAAGATCGTCGACACTCGGTACCGGAAACATTGCAGGAACAGTCAGGACTTTCATTTTCCAGAGAGTAAACTGAAGTGAAGTAATTACCTGTGAACCACCGAAGACACCGTCAGATACTGTCGATATTGCTACCGGTTTATGACGCCATTCATCAGTTAACAGATCAATGATATTTTTCAGACTGGCCGGATAGCCGCCATTGTATTCAGGAGTTACAATGATTACCCCATCGGCTTTACGTACTTTCTCAGCAAATGTGAGTGTGGCGGGTGAAGGACTCTCCTGAAAACGAAGTCTTTCATTAAAAAGAGGGAAGTTGTATTTCTTAAGATCAAGTATCTCTGCATCCGAGAGATCATTCTCTAAGAGATAATTTTCAAAATATGATGCAACTACATGGCTCTTCCTGTTTATTCTTACACTTGATGAGATAATAATTATTTTCAGCATATCATTAGTATTTTTCTGTCAGATGAATGATTCTTTTTTCTTAATTCTGTATTTGCTGACCGGTGCGCACACAGCGAAGCCAAAATCTCTGCAATATTGTGGATAATTCCTGATACTCATTTAAAAAAAACAAAGAAGGGGAAGATTATTTATATTTCCTTTGCAGGTTAAATATAAGAAAAGAAATGAAAGGTAGTGCTGATGATCTGCGGAATGAAAAGCTGGGTAAGTTACTCCTGAGTTATTCTTTGCCTGCTATCATTGCTACTTCAGCAGCATCATTGTACAATATCACCGACAGGATCTTCATTGGTCAGGGTGTAGGTCCTCTCGCCATATCGGGTTTGGCTTTAACCTTTCCCCTGATGAATATTACAGCGGCTTTCGGTGCAATGGTTGGTGTTGGTGCCAGTGCTATGGTATCTATACGTCTGGGACAACATGACAGGAGAGGGGCAACACAAATTCTCGGTAATGCAGTTATGCTGAATATCATTCTGGGGATCTCCGTAGGTCTGATTGCTTTGATTTTTCTTGAACCGCTCTTGTATGCCCTCGGAGCAAGTATAGATACATTTCCCTATGCCAGGGAGTATATGCAGGTTGTTCTGGCCGGTAATGTTTTTACTCATCTTTATCTTGGGATGAATAATATTATGAGGGCATCAGGCTATCCTTCAAAAGCTATGGTTACTACCCTCATTACTGTTGGCGTCAATCTTATTCTGGATCCGTTTTTTATTTTCGTTCTGGACTGGGGTATACGTGGTGCAGCCATTGCAACGGTTTTGTCACAGATTGCAGGAACTATCACTGTAGTAGTACATTTTGTTAAAGGAAAGAGTTTTGTTCACTTTCTGCCAGGTTACATGAAGCTTAAGAAATTGATAATAGGTGATATTATTTCAATTGGAATGTCTAATTTCCTTATGCTTATAGCCGGTAGTATAGTTATAACATTAATAAATATCAGTCTTGGCAGATATGGAGGTGATCTGGCTGTAGGTGCTTTCGGTATAGTGTACAGTATAACCAATCTTGCTGCAATGGTAGTAGTCGGACTTAACCAGGGGATGCAGCCCATAGTTGGTTATAATTATGGGGCACTGAAAACCGAACGTGTGCTTAAGGCTTTCAAAATGACAGTGTTTGCTGCCACTGCTGTAACAAGCTTTATGTTTCTGTTTGCTGAGATCTTTCCCGGAATGATAGCAAGGGCTTTTACAAAAAGTCCCGATCTCATTGGTCTGACAGTACGGGGCATGCGATTAAACCTCATGGTGTTTCCCATTGTAGGATTTCAAATGGTTACATCCAGTTTCTTCCAGTCTATAGGCAAAGCCAGATTCTCAATATTCCTTTCTCTTACACGGCAGGTCCTTTTCCTGATCCCTGCTCTTCTTATTCTTCCGCGTTTCTTAGGGCTTGATGGTGTCTGGCTGGGGGGACCCGTATCAGATTTTTCATCTTCCCTGCTAACACTTTTTGTTCTGAAATGGCAGATCGGGATACTTAAAAAAAGACAATTCCCTATATAAATTTTTCCCTCCTCTGAAGATTAAATAAGGCAGCTAAAAGGAATAAAACTGAAGCTGTGATAAGAATTATTCGGTTCTTCAAAGTGATAATTGCCCATGTGGCCTCACTGACCCCATAAGCTGTATTGAATGGATTATGAAACAGGTTCCACTGGCTTTTTAACAAAGGGTCATCAAGGATCATAAAAAAGAATCCAAAAATAATCATTACCACTGCTGTCCCGTTGCCGTTTCTGATAAGGGTTGAAAACATAAATGACATCATCCCTATAAACAGAACTGGTATCATTACATGAACAGTTACAGGGATAATAGGAAAGCGTACAATCAGGACAGAAGAGATAAAAGTGAAGATCAACATAATAACAAAAGCAATAAGAAATATCAGAATTATTCTTACAAGCCAAACTTTATATCTGTAATCGGGGATACCGAAAAGTATCTCTATGGTGCGTGCATCCTGATCATTCTGGATTCCAAAGGTTGAAGGATAAAAGACGAGAAGGATGCCAGAAAAAAGAAATACGCCATAGAGGTCGGACATTTCTGATATGTCGTTCGTGAAAACATATAAGACCGACAAACCAAGGTAAAAAACTATTGATCCGGCAAGAAACCACATGAATTTATTCGCAAAGATGATCCTCAGATTATAGAAGATCATCATCCGGATAAGAATAAAAAGATTATAGATTTTTTTGATCATGTTTTTATTATTATGTTCTTCTCAATAGCCAGAGATATGCATCTTCCAGGTTAGGTGTTGCCGCAACAGCTTCTTCCCATGGTCTGAATTCAGAAATAACACGCACCCTTATTTTTTCTCCTTCCGACATATGGTGTACTACAAGATTTTCCTTAACAAATTTCCCAAAGTCTTTTTCCGGAATATAAAATTGCCATACATGTCCTTCCGCTTCTTTGATCATATCAACAGGCTTGCCGGTATATCGCAGTTTGCCTTTGTCCATGACTGCAATTTTATTACAGGAGCTTGATATGTCTTCAATAATATGGGTTGAAAAAATCACTACCCGCTCACGACTCAGTTCTGCCAGCAGGTTTCGGAATCTTATCCTTTCTCTTGGATCCAGCCCGGCAGTAGGTTCATCAACAACAAGTATCCTGGGAAGATGCAGAAGGATAAGAGCTATTCCTATTCTTTGTTTCATCCCTCCGGAATATGAGCTTATCTTTTCATGTCTTCGTTCTTCCATATGAACTGATCTGAGGACATAATTAACCCTTTCTTTACGGGTTTTTAGATCAGTTATATTCTTCAACATAGCCTGATAATGGAGATATTCATGAGCTGTCATGTTTTCATAACTTCCGAATTCCTGCGGAAGATAGCCAATCAGTCCCTGTAATTCTTCCCGCTTTTCCTGTGTGTCCAGTCCGTTGATCCATATTTTTCCGTAACTCTGTTCCAGTATGCCGCATATAATTCTCATAAGAGTGGTTTTACCAGCCCCGTTAGGCCCCAGTAAACCAAACATACCGTTACCTATGTTAAGGGAAATACAGTTAAGTGCCTTGAATGGTGTTTTCTTTTTCCCTATTAAAGGTACAGCAGCGACAGCCTTATAGAAATTTTTTCGCAAACCCTTAAACCGGCCCTGAAGGCGGTTTATATCTGTATTGTCTCTCGTCAGTCGGTTCCCTGTTTTATATATTACAAGAGCTGAATACCATAATAATGCTATAAACAGGACAGTGGCGATGTTATTCCATTTCAAGTAGAAAAATATAAGATTACACATTGGGATGATCCAGAAAACAACAAAATCGGTAAATCTGATGACTGTTTTAATCAGGTGGTTTTTCCTGTCTGAATATTTATATGCAAGTACTTTACTGAAAGAATTCCATAGTTCTGAAAGAAATAGCCAGGAAACAATGCTGAAAGAGAATATCCAGAAACCTTTTTTAAGATAGAGGTAGGTAAAATATAAAAGGAAAATAAAAACCGGCAGCTGCCATAATAAATGTGACAGTTCTTTCCAGTCAGTATATTTCTTATTGTATCCTAGGCGTTTTCTTATCCTGGCACCTGCTTTCCATTCTCTTTGCCATCTGTTTTCTCTGTCATAGATTTTAACCAGACTCTGAATATGAATACTTATGTTTTCATTTTTGGGAATAACAGTTTCTCTGGCTTTTCTCAAACTGTTCAGTACAAACCAGGTTCCGGATGGGACAACGATCAGGGCAAGGATTGTCGTGATGAGCTGCCAGAGAAATTTATCTATTAGTTTGTATATTATGAATAATAGCACTATAAGTATAATGCCCTGGATGATTTTCTTTTTCCAGGATAGAGATTTAATCCACTCCAGTGAACTTTCAAGACCTGAATAAAATGTCGGAATGAATACCAGAGTCAGAAGTGAGCTCATTGCAAGACCTCCTATGACTGTGATGGCGAAAGTAGCACCGACTACCGATACATATTCAGCTTTCCCCATTGCAAGAGGAATAAGGGCAATGACAGTGGTTGCAGCCGTGATAAGTATCGGTCTTAGCCTTGCCATCCCGGCTGTCATGAGTGCCCTTGAACGTCTGTAGCCCCTGTTTCTTAATACCTTGGTATAATCGATAAGAATAATACCATTGTTAACAACAATGCCGAGTAAAATAAGAAAGCCGATCAGAGTGTTCAGGTTAAGCAGGGAATTATTTGTCAGAATAAGTGAAATTATTGAGCCGAGACCAGCCAGAGGGATACTTAACAGAAGTACAAAAGGAATCCACAATGATTCGAAAACTGCAGCAAGAACCATAAAGATAAGGATAAAGGCAATTTTAAGAGGAGAGTAAAAATCCCTGAGGGCATCTTCTTCATGTATCACTTCGACTACAAGGCTTGTTGAATGATTAAGAGCTGATACAACATTTTCGATTTCTTCTCTTGCATTTTCGAGCAGCTCTTTCGAATCGTTTATTTCATCTTTAAAAGCATAGGTAACAGTGATCTGCTTTTCCTGATTTTCGCGATGAATATTGCCCATTCCATAAGAAAAGACTATATCTGCCAGATCGTCCATGTGGGCTATTGAACCTTCAGAAGAAGATATTTCAAGGTTTATCAGATCATCTATTGTCTTGTCATCATCATCACTCCTGCCTTCATCATCTTCATATTTGAGTATTATTGAATAGTTGTCGGTTCCGTCACTAAATGTAGCTCCTGATGTATATTCGCGTCCGAATGTTAAGAGGGCTGCAGAGATATCATTGAGGGAGAAGCCTGAACGGTTTATGTAATCCATATCGAAATTAAGATGAACTTCCGGGCTTGCAGACTGGATATTAAGACTGACATTATTTATTGACGGCAGATTATCCAGGGAGGCTTCAATATCTTCTGCCAGTCTGCGCATATTTTCAAAATCCTGACCTTTAATTATTATCTTTTCATTTTGTGAGCCAAGACCAAGAAGGTTCATGATATTACCTCCCATCTGTTCTTCGGCATTTTCTTCTGTGGACATAAAACCTCCACTGGCCGATAGTTCATCAATATTTACCTCAGCCCCGGTTATATCTTTTGTTTTCTCACTGATATCATTTTTTATGCCGGCAAGCTCACGTTTACTGTTTTTATTCCAGCCTTTTGCCAGGTTTATTATGACAGTGGCCCTGTCTTCTTCAATTCTGGAAATAATATCTTTTTGTTCAGGTATTTCAGCAAGGCGGTTTTCTATTTGGGTAACAACAGCATCTGTACCTGAAAGGGTTGATCCGGCCGGCATCGTCACAGAGAGTCTGAAGCTGGGAGTATCAATCTCACTGGGATTATTCAGGCTTAGGGTAAGGCTTATAAGAAGGGCAGAAAAAAACAATACAAGAGTCCCTATTATAGTAACTGCAGGATTTCTCATACTGGCCTTTAGTACAAGGCTGTATGCCTGTATCAGCCTGTTGTGAACAGAAAGCTTCTGATAAATTTGCGACTTGCCGTTTTTGCTCTTAGAAAGGAGGAAATAGGTAGCCATAGGAATGAGTAGCAGAGCCGTCAGGAGTGATATTAACAGAGTGGAAATAATTGATACACTGATATTTCTTATGACCAGTCTTATGGCAAAGTTTGAAGAAAAAACAAATGGCAGGAAAATAATGAGTGTCGTTACCGTTGCGGCAAATATTGATCTCCGGACTTCGGCACTCCCCTGTTTTACCGCCGTCTCATTGCTAAAACCATTGCCGGCCAGCCGGTAAACATTTTCAAGTACCACCACAGAATTGTCAACAAGCATGCCTATTGCAAGAGCCATTCCTACAAGGGTCAGACTGTTGATCGTTATCCCTGCAGCATAAAAGAAATTGAACGCAGTATATACGGATACAGGAATTGAGATGGCAATGATTGATACCAGTTTTAAGTTTCTAAGGAAAAACCAAAGGATAAGTACAGCCAGTAATCCTCCTGCCAGAGCAAGATTAATAATCTCACTGATGTTTTTCTCCATTAATTCTGCACTGTTGTTCTGAACAACGATCGTCGCATCCATAGACTTAAGCTGGTCGTTCAGTACATCTATTTCTTCAAGCGTTCTGTGAGACAGATCAATCAGATTAGCCTGGTTGTCATTTACCAGAGTCATTGTAACGGCATCCATCCCGTTGACACGACTATAAGACTCTTCCTGTCTGACACCAAAAACAATTTGGGCAATATCGCGAAGAAGAACAGGGCCTTCCTGTTTAACTGTGATATTCCCAATATCACCTACATCAGTGTATTCAGAGCTTATGTTAACAAATAATTCTTTATCGATACCTGAAATTTTTCCTGCAAAAATTTTTTCCCTGCTGTTGTCATTCAGGAGGCCTGCAACCTGATTCATGGTTATTCCGTAAGCTTTACATGCTTTGCGATCAAGTCTTACTTCTATCGAGTTTTCCTGTCCTCCATATACTTCAACATCAGCTATCCCGTCTATATTCTGCAGTTCAGGACGTATTTCGCGATCCACAATATTTCGTATTCTGTTGACACCACCTTCTCCCCGTACCTGCAGTTCCATAAACTGATTTGTCAGTTGTCTTATATCAATTTTGACTACATTGATTTGAAAATTATCAGGTATTGTTGTTTTTACAAGTGCAATTTTTTCCTGCAGTTTCAGGTAGGCATATTTGAGATCTGCTTTTTGATTATAATAAACAGTGATTATTCCGTATCTTGATGTAATAGTTGTCTCCAGTTTTTCTATACCTTCCAGTGTGCCTACTGCACCTTCAACCGGAATAACTGCCTGTTTTTCCATATAGTCAGGATCAGTCTCGGTCATGGGAAGTATTTGTACAAAAAGTGCCGGGAACTCTGTATTGGGAAGCAGTTCCACAGGCAGCCTTTTGTATGATACATAACCCAGCATAGTAAGCCCTGCAAAAAGCATCACGATAAGAATTCTTCTTTTCAGGATAAAGTCCATAGTCTTATTTTCCGTGGAGTTAACAGTTGAGATTTGTTTCTTTTCTTGTCCCGGTAATCCAGGCACTGAAACTGTCAAGGAGCCAGTAGACGCATGGTATAACCACTAAAGTGAGCAATGTTGATGATAACAAACCTCCTATAACTGCAAGAGCCATGGGAGATCGTAGTGATGCGCTCTCACCTATACCCAGAGTAAGGGGAAAAAGAGCAAGTATCGTTGTAAGGCTAGTCATGATAATAGGTCTGATCCTCTGGGCTCCGGCTGTTAAAATAGCTTCTTTACGGCCCATACCGTTATCTCTTAGCTGATTTATCCGGTCAATGAGTAAAATAGCATTATTCACCGCAATACCACCAAGCATTATAATGCCGATGTAAGCCATCATATTGAGAGTCTTATTGAGAAGGAAGAAGGTCAGGATTGTTCCGACACCAGCCAGAGGTATGGTAAGCATGATAATGAACGGTTGAATGATGGATTCAAATTGTGCTGAAAGCACCATAAAGACCAGAATAAGAGAAAGCATCAGTGCAAAAGAAAGATTGGACATCGATTCTTTTCTCTTTAGTTCTTCTCCGGTGAATTCCATTTTGTAATCTGCCGGAAGAGATATTCCGCTGACCGCTGTTCGTGCCTGCCTTATAACTTTATCGAGAGGAAAATCTTCATTTATGTCTGAATACAGATAACTGGTTCTGTTCTGATTTCTTCGTGTTATCTCTCTTGGAGAAAGGATAATATTTATTTCTGCAAGTTCGCTCAGAGGCACTTTCACATTTCCGGCTGTTATCATCAGATCTTTTAACTGATTAAGAGATATATCCTGCAGTTTTATACTAATGTCCTTCATTTCTCCATCTTCCTCAAAGCTTCCTGCAATGGGACCTTCCAGGTAGTTTTTTACCTGGCTGGTTATATTTTCTGCTGTCACATTATAATAGCTGGCTTTAAAGCGGTCGATTGCAATCTCAATTTCAGGAAGGCCTTCATCCATAGATGAACTAAAGTTGAAAAGTCCGGGAGAATCGTTAAGCAGGGAGTCAGCTTCACGTATTATTTTTCCGAGTACAGAGTAATCATTTCCGGCTACCTCAAGGATAAAAGGCGATTCAGTAATTCCCAGAGAAGTCTGTAATGCGCTTTCTTCACGGGAAAAACTGACATCAATACCGGGGATTATCCCAAGCTGGCCATCAATAAGGCTAATTATTTTTTCAGATTCAGAAGCGAAATCTTCCTTAAGTATTACTTTGAGAGAAGCGAAATTTTCTCCTCCGGTTTTTTCATCACTGGCAAAAGAGGACTTTTCGCTTTCTCCTGTCTGGGAATAGATGGTTTCCAGTGTTTCTCCTGCCAATTCTCTGATGATGTTTTCAACTTTTGTTGTAGTGCTGTAAGTCCGTTCCAGGCTGGTCCCCTGAGGCAGGGTCAGGTTGACTGTGAATTCAGCAGATTCGGCTTTTGGCATGAATTCACTTCCGAGTGACGGTATTATCAGTGCACATCCTGCAAGCAGTATTAGTGATAGTATTACAACCAGACCTCTTTTTCTTATGACTTTCTCAAGGTAATTTTTATACCCCTTGAAATGGACAGAAGAGGAGATACCATTTTTTTTGTTTCTGTCGGAGAAAATGGTTGATACCAGCATGGGGATGACAAGCATTGCCACAAAAAAGGAGGAAATAAGTGCAAAGGCAACTGTCCAGGCCTGGTCTTTGAACATTTCTCCTGATGGACCCTGCAGGTAAACGATTGGAAGAAATACCACAATGGTTGTTAATGTCGAGGCAGCAATTGCTCCTCCCACCTGGCCGGTCCCGTTTATAACTGCCTCCCTCAGAGGCATCCCTTCCTCTCTTAGTCTGGTAATGTTTTCCAGTACAACAATAGCATTGTCAACCAACATCCCCGCTCCCAGGGCAAGACCCCCTAATGTCATTATGTTAAGGGTTAGATTGCTGAAATACATAAGGTTGAATGTGGCAATTATAGAAACAGGGATCGCGATACTTATTACAAGAGTTGTCCCTGCTCTTCTCAGAAAAATATACAGTACAATTATTGCCAGAATTATACCTATGATAAGTGTATTTTTAACCTCATTAATAGCATTATGTATATATTTTCCCTGATCCTGTATTATGATAAAGTCATATCCGGGCAAAGCTTTTTCAAGATTTTCCAGTTCTTCGACCAGGCTGCCGACTGCATCTACAGTGTTGTATCCCGGCTCTTTAAATACTGATAATCCGATACATCTTTCGCCGTTGATGGTTACTATATTGTCGGGCTCCTTATTACCCTTTCTGATAGTTGCCACGTCTTTAAGGTAAACAGGGACCCTTGCGGATGCTGATGGAACAGAAGATTCCGCAGACGAAGGAGAAAATTGTGAGGCAGAGGGCACAGAGGTCTCAGATGAAGCAGATGATGATGGCTGAATAAAGCCTACAATGATATTTTCAAGATCGTGTATATCGCCAAGCGCTGTTATACCCTTCACGGTATACCGGATACCCATATCCACTATTGATCCTCCCGAGACATTCCTGTTATATGCACTTATCCGGGTCGCGATGACGTCAGATGTGAGCCCGAATGATTCAAGAAGATAATTATTTGTTTCCACTACAATTTCTTCTTCTTCATCTCCGGTAATTGTAATATCGGCTATCCCTTCCAGCCTGACCAGCTCATTACGTATATAATTGACAGCCACCTTACGTAATTCATCCATATTACTTATTTTGCTGTTCCTTAAACCTATTATCATTACCGGAGAGGCATTGGGATCGTTTTGCGAGATAGTGAAATCTTCCAGATCTGAATTCTGGGCAAAAGAATTGAGCTCTTTCTGAAGATCGAGAAAAGCTTCATCCATATCCTTTTTCCAGGTATATTCAACAGTAATCAGAGCAGAGCCTGTTCCGGAGACGGAAGATACCTGGATCACGTCACTTTGTCGCATGCAAAGGGCTTCAATGAGATCGACATAATTCTTTTCTATTTCCTCAGGAGGTTTTTCTCCGGCTGACAATTCAATATATATCCGGGGATTGTTAAGATCAGGGAAGAGATCTGTTCCCAGCCTGCCAAAAGAGATGAATCCCAGAAGACCTATACTCAGAACCAGCATGAGTACGGTAACCGGGTATTTTACTGCAAATTGAGCAATTTTATTCATGCCTGCTACATTACTATTTTCACTTTTGACTTGTTGCTGAGGGTCTCAAATCCACTGATAACGATGCGATCGTTAACTGTAAGACCCCTGGTGACCTCTATCTCTGTAAGATTCTCAAGCCCCGTTTCCAGGATTCTTTCTTCAGCCAGCCCTCTGTCAACAATGAAAACAGTTTTGCCTCTTTGCCGCGACAGTATTATATCTTTAGGTATAACTATTACAGAATCTTTCCGGTTAGTGACAATATCAGCCCTGACGAACATGCCAGGCCTCAGAAGATAAGAAGAGTTATTAATTTGTATGTTGCTTTTGAATGTTCTTGAATCCGGATCAATTGCAGGGGAGAGTTGTGCAATATGGCCTCTGATGGTATCTTCGGGAATGGTGTAATTTGTCAGACGAACAGTCTGCCCGGGCCTGACAGATGAGATGTATTTTTCAGGAAGCTGTACTTCCATATACATGGTCCGATAATCCATGATTTTGGCTATGGCCGATCCTGTTTCTACCTGTATTCCCTGTGTATAATAAGGAAGATCGACAATGACTCCGTCAATGGGGGCCACGATCATGGTCTTATCCATTTGCAGCTTTGCATTCTCAACATTTGTCTTTGCATTTTCATATTCTATACTTGCAGCCTTGAGTTCCTTGAGTGTTACTCCACCTTTTTCATACAAGGATTCCTGTTTCCTTAACTCACTTTCGGCAAGCTCAAGATTTAACTGGTTTGTTTCAAGCTTAACCGAAAGCTCAAATTCCCTATCTTCCAGTCTGGCTATTATTGCTCCCGCATTAACTCTGTCACCCATCTGCCATAACTTACCCGTTTGCGGGTTTTTTTGAAGATAATACGATGCAGCTATTTTGGATTTAAGTTCTGTTTCACCTTTTGGATAGACAGTACCTGTGGTATTTATAAATTCCTCAATAGATCCCGGACGTATTTCCTGAACAGAGACTGGCATTTCAATGTCAGGAGAGAGATCCTGATCCTGGTTTCTGCATCCTGTCAGTGCAGTAAGCGTAGCTGCAATCAGTATAATTATTCTTTTCATACGGTTATTTTTTTAATGATGCCTGTTTGTTCTATTCTTATTAAAAAGTCCATCTTCTTTTCTTCTGTTAATTGTATTATAAGGTTTTTACAGGAGCGACAGGTTGATTCTTCTCAAAATCATAAAGGGTCTGGATCTTAAGATTCAGAAGTTCCAGTTTATATGATATCAGCGCGTTGGTATAAGCTATTTGCTGTTCAGAGAGTTGGTTCTGAAAAATATTGAGGTCCATTCCTGTAAGATCACCGTTCCTGTATTTTTCCAAATTGAGATCGTAAGTCAGTTGTGCGTTGACGACATTCTGACGGGCTATCTCTATCTGATTTCGCAGATTGATAAGGTTTCTGCAAACCTGTCTGATGCCGAGGATGATGTTGTTCTGCTCCTCTTCAAAGGATATTTCTGATGATTCGATTGACGCTTCTGAAGCTCTTATCCTTGATTTTCTTTCTCCCCAGTCCCATAATGGAATAGTGAGTGAAAGAGAGACACTTTCATTATCTGTCGGATTATCATATATATTGGCAATGTTTCTGTTGTCCCCAAACAAGCCTACAGACAGGTTTAGTTGTCCCCTGAATTCATTAAGAGCTTTGGTTTGTATAAGATTGAATTCAGCATTTTCTACATTAATCTGTCTCTGTCGCAATTCCATCCTGTTGGAAAGACCTTTATCAATGGCAAAAGAAATATCAACATTAACCGTATCAACTTCAATATTTGTCAGAACAATAAGATCTTCAAAAAGGCTCATGCCTATAAGTATTTTGAATTCATCCTTGGCATTTTCAAAAGAAACCATGCTGTTTTCATAATTTGATTTAGAAGAAGCAAGATTAAGCTCAGCCTGAAATATTTCTTCGCGTGCCGACAGACCTGCGTCAACTTTGTTTTTTATAATATCATAACTCTTCTGCATATTCTCATAAGCCTGTTTGTCTATTTCCAGACTCTGTTGTTTCTGATAAACATTGTAGAAGTAAATTGAGACCTGTTGTTCGAGAGACAGCAGCTGAATGGCATAATTGAGTTGTGCATCTTCAAGTGCCAGTTCCAGTTCTTTTAACTGAAGGCGGGTCCTGTTATATGTAAAAAGAGGTTGTTCCAGATTCAGTGAAAGGCTGTTGCTGAACCCTGTATTGGTGGTATTTGAATACTCGCTGTAAGAATCAACATACCCGAATTTATTCATCAGAGATATTCTGGCATCAGTCAGGAGTATGGGTTGTGACACTGTAAAAACCCCAAAACTTTCTGTTGTCTTGGTAGTATTCCATGCCGAAATAAGGTCGTTGAACGACCGGTCCTGGCTAAAGCTCAAGGGGTTGACCGATAATGAAAACTGTGATTTCAATGATGCATTTTGTGCATTGAGATTTTCCTGATTTCTTATCAGATT
>DAINPM010000036.1:13267-22070 GCA_036743455.1 Bacteroidales bacterium
TTTACCCACCTGACTGCATCAGCAATAACATATTTTCCTTCTGACATGTTTGTAATCACAACCCTCGCAGAATCTCCAGACAGATAATATCTTCCCAGGTTATTCCATCCGCCCCTCGCATTCTGATAATCAAATGTCAGTTCTTCAATACCTTCATTATGATATATTTTAAGGTGTATGTCTTTTACTGACTGATCAGCTGATCTTACGTCTCCGCCTGTTGTCACGGGACGTGTTGGTCTCCCCTGACTTTCTCCTGCCGGACTGACTGTCCTGTTTCTACTGAGGTCCTGTTCACCGGCTTTTCCTACATAAAAATATATATTGTAATAACCAGGTTCTGTGATGAAAGCATTCCATGATGCTTCCTGAGTGTTATTTCCTGATCGCGTATATACAGCGGAAAGAATGTATTTTCCATAATAATCCGATTGAACAACAGGTTGCCAGTATTCGGGTGCATATCTTTCATTTATGTATTGATAGGTTAGAGAATTCTCATTGGTGATTCCTAATATTCTTTTCAGAGGGCTGTTATCTGTTTTTTCATTTACGATAAAACCCGGATCTTCATTATCAACAATGATCTCAAGGGGATTACTGTAATCAGGTATTGATTCAAGCAGTATTTCTCCTTCGAAAGGCTTCGTTCCGGAAGGTGAATTGTTAATAGTATTTATGTTCCAGGTAATTAATCCCGGAATGTTTCTGGAGACCAGAGTATTGATCATCATTACCCTGGGTTCTGCATCCAGTATTAACCCTATTTTTCTGGCTTCTTCCGGACCTAAGACTACTATTTTTGAAATATTTGATACATCAGGGCCACTGTTTCCGGCAGCATTGCCATAATTACCTCCTCCTTCAGCCGCCATTAATAAAGGAGCTCCGCCATGCAATCCTCTTATGCCACCCACGGGACCTGTTCTGAATGACACAGTGAATATTCCTGCTACAGGTTCAGGATTTGATGCTGTGAAAATGATCTGATATCTCTGCCTGTTGTTGATAATGATCTGTGAAACCTGTAAGTTGGTTATATAAAATGCTGCCTGTTCTTTTGCATTAAACCACTCATCTAGAAAGGGATAAAACTCAAAACCAAAATTTTCTTTTATGTCCCTGTTAAACTGTTCAGCACTTACACTTTTAAACTGATTATAGTCAATATATTTTTTAAACCATTGATTGAATTCATCAATACCTGCTTTTGCCCTGAGCATATTGAAAAGATAATCGCCTTTTAGTGTCAGTACCTTTCTGATTGTATCACTTGAAGGGTTTTTTAACAGAATTTCATTCAAACTGTAATTGCTGAGGATAAGATTAGCCTGATCATAATCACTTATAGCCTGTGTCGAACCATTATAACCTGTAGTCTGTGACGGTGGAGTCACTTTTTGCAGATGAGACTCAAACACTGCGTTTATTACCGGGTATTTAAATGAGTAAAAATTATTCCTGAAGAAATAGAAACTGGGTGACAGTCTGTAACGTACAGGTTCATTTATAGCCACTCCGTCGATGTATCTGAAATTTTCTCCGCTGATAAATGAATTTCTGATAAAATCGTTAAATATTCTGACCTGAAGTTCTTTATCGGTGATGATCTGATTGTTTCTGGCCATCCTTTTTTTCTGTCTGATCATTTGTTTCCGGAAACCGGCATTCCTCATGGTTGCCATTTTTTCAGGCAACAGCACCATAGAGGGTTGTAATTCAGCTCTTGTCTGGGTACTCATCCTGGGATATGAATAGAACTGTACAGGAACCTCCAGCAGGCTCAGTGTTTTAAAGGGGTAGTTGGTGGAAAAAGTTGCTTCCAGTTCCCTCATGATACCAGAAACGAGATATGACAGTGTGTCCTTCAGCTCAGAAAGATCATCTTTATAATAATCATTGCCTTCGAAATAATGGATTATGTAATTTATAGAATCAACTTTCAGCGTGTCAGAAGAATAATTCCCTATTGCCAGGGTAAGTCCGGTGAGCGGCGATTCAGGCGTGTAACAGAAATAATCCCCTTCTTTAGTCATCAGGCCCTGTGAAACAGCTCTCAATCCTTCAGAAGTATTTACCCGAAGGTGGAACCTGGTGAAACCGACATTTATCCTGGCGGGATTAGACGGATAGTAGTTTAATCCGGGCACAGGATACCAGTGAGTCTCAGGAGTAAGAAGAACATATCTTTCTGTGAGAAAAGCCTGTCGCTTGTTGACATTCAGAAATTCTATACTGTAAGGATTGTCATTAATACCGCCAGAATAGTCGGGATAACAGAATGCTTCATTTATAGTACCCGAATAGGAAATGCTTATTGAATCTGTTTGTCCGTGATATAATGGTTTTTGGACTTCCACTTCAGTAATATGATTCACTGTTCTGTATTTCAATTCGGTATTATTACGGACGATACTGTGGATTTTTAGTCCCGGGTTCAGTGAAAAGAAGTACTTATTTAATGAATCGTTATTGTTATTGGTCAAAGAAAGTGTGGCAGTAGCCTGTATGGTTTCCCCGGTATGTAAAAGATCAATGTAAGCAGAGGTCAGTGAAACAGTTTCGGAATGTTCAAATTCCCTTGCGGCTTCAATCACCATTTTCCTGTCATGGAGTACTGTTTTATGAAGTGATACAGTGTTCAATCCACAAATAAATGAACCAATAAATGAGAAGATCATCAGAGCAATGCTTATTCCTGTCTGGATTTTTGACTGAGGGAGCCTGTTGAAAAGGAGTACAGAGGCAGAGGCAAGAGAAATGCCAAGCAAACCATACATCAGACGCTGATTAATAATAAGTTCCGGATTGTCGAATCCGATAACTCCGGATTTAAACACCGGTAGTCCAAAAGCCATGTAATCGAAAACAGACCCAAAACGGTAGTGGAGCCAGAACAGATTCACTGCGGCAATACCCAGGAGTATAAGGAAGGTAAGGGCCTGGTTTCTAAGTACCAGCATTAACATGAATGAAAGACCGAGGCTGAAGAGTAAAGTAGGTACACATATTATTAGCAGGTATGAGACATAAGACAGCAGATCGACTGTCATGCTTTTAGAAATGACATTAATTATCAGTGCTATAAGAAGTATGATAATATCCAGGCCGAGAAACAACTTAAGTATTCCCCATGTTTTACCGCTCACATATTCAAGGTTTGACATAGGCCTGGTATAAAGGACCTCATTGGTGTCAATTTTTTTGTCTCTTCTGAGGAAATCAGCTGAGAGGAAGATAACGAGAACTGACTGGGCTATATTAAGCAGATACAAATTCAGTAGAGGAACAGAAGAGGGAATGGCAACAAACTCCCATGGTTCATCTCCTACAGGGGAGAAAATACCGAGATTCAGAAAAGTGAAGATAAACAGGGCACCTAGTGAAAAAAGTCTGAAGAAAAGACTTCTTCTGAGAATCGTTGCTTCGTAGCGGGCAATGGTTTTTATATTGTGAAAAAAGGACATAGTCTTCATTACTCGCTTAAATGGGTTTGCAACCTGTGTTCCATGTAATAGACATAAGCATGTTCTATGCCGGGAGTGACAGCCAGTGATTCATATTCCGGTGTTTTATCCGAAACAACCTGCACATCCCACCCTTTCTCAGTAGGTATTGTAGATATTATATCATAATGATCCTTTACTTTTTCGTATTCCACTGGTGAAAGACTAAGGTTAAAGACGTGGCCTTCCGCTTTTTTAATAAGGTTTTCCGGGGGTCCTGAGAAAACCAGTTCTCCTTTGTTTAGAAGTGCCATGCTCTGGCATGTTGACGAGATATCTCCCACAATATGTGTTGAAAGAATTATTGTAACATTGTTTTGTGACAATTGAGAAAGGATGTTTCTGAATCTTATTCTCTCGTCAGGATCGAGGCCGGTTGTGGGTTCATCGACAACTATTACAGATGGATTGCCAATAAGTGCCTGGGCTATCCCCAGACGTCTTTTCATACCTCCTGACAGTTTATTGGCCTGTCTGTCTCGGACTTCAAATAATCCAACCTGGTCAAGCAGTCTGTCAACTTCAGACATACGTTTTTTATTGTTCTTCAATCCTGTCAGAGCGCCTGAATAATCAAGAAATTCCCATGTTTTAAGGGAAGAAAAAAACCTGAAATCCTGGGGCAGATAGCCAAGCATACCACGTAAGAACTTTCTGTGGTACTGAATATCTTTTCCATCAATGAGCACTCTGCCTGAAGAGGGTTTCAGAAGGGCTACCATTATCTTCATCAGGGTTGATTTTCCAGCTCCGTTAGGTCCAAGTAAACCGAACATGCCCTTTCCGAACTTTAGATTTATTTCCTTAAGTGCGTGATTGCCATTAGGATATACCTTACTTAGATTCTCTATTTCAATAATCATTAAAAAAGACAGATAAAGGGATTGTTCTTTTCTTTAATATTATAAAGACGTCAATTATTCCGAATGTTGCATATAAAATTCATATTTTTGTATGCTAATATTTTTAATGTGGCCTATAAAACAAACAAACGAAAAATTATTAATGATCCGGTATCTGGATTTATAAATATTCCCTCTGATCTCATATTTGATCTTATTGAACATCCCTGGTTTCAAAGATTAAGAAATATTAAGCAGTTGGGTCTTACCAGTTTTGTCTATCCGGGGGCAAACCACACCCGTTTTCAGCATTGTCTGGGGGCTATGCATCTGATGGATATTGCTGTCAACACATTAAAGAACAAAGGAACGAAAATTTCTGCTGATGAGGAAGAAGCTGTTTTATGTGCCATTCTTTTACATGATGCAGGTCACGGTCCCTTCTCTCATTCTCTGGAGAGGACTATTATAAATGGTATTACTCATGAGGATCTTTCTTTATTCCTTATGCAAATACTCAACAGAGAATTCAAGGGCAGACTTGATCTGGCAATTGAAATATTCAAAGGCACTTATGAGAGGAAATTTTTCCATGAACTGATATCAAGCCAGCTTGATATGGACAGGCTGGATTATTTACGCAGAGACTCTTTTTTCACAGGGGTTATTGAAGGATCTGTCGGTTCTGACAGGATAATACAGATGCTTAATGTAGTAGATGATTCTCTGGTAATAGATGAAAAAGGCATCTATTCACTTGAGAAATTTCTAATAGCAAGACGTCTTATGTATTGGCAGGTTTATATGCATAAAGCTGTAATAGCCTCTGAGACCTTACTGGTAAAAGTGCTTAACCGGGCAAAAGAACTGGCTTTGAAAGGAACAGATATTTATGCTACACCAGCCCTGAAATTTTTTCTTAATAACCGGATCGGACCTGACGATCTTTTCCGTGAGGGCATGTTTTCTCCGGGAATAATAGCTTTCCAGTTTACCCGGCTTGATGATACGGATGTTCTTGCATCTGCAAAATACTGGGCAGATGAATCTGATACCGTCCTTTCTGATCTGTCAGCAAGGCTGATGAGAAGGGATCTTTTTGCTGTGGAATTACAGGATGAACCTTTCGCAGCAGAAAGAATAGATCAACTCAGGAGCCTTGCAGCAGAAAGGATGGGCATAAGTTCCGAAAATTCAGATTATTATGTTTTTACAAGTAGTATTTCCAATCTTGCCTACACACTTGAATCTCCTGAAATAAAGATCCTGTTGAAATCAGGAAAAACAGATGATATATCTGTTGTTTCAAATATGTGCGACAACAGGTTCATTTCGGAGAGAGATACGAAATATTTTATTAGTTATCCAAAAGAATGCCGATAAAAAATACTTATTATGAAATTTACTGCTGCTGCAATAGCCGGATTCCTTAATGGAGAAATTGAAGGCAATCCGGAAACAACAGTTGATACTGTTGCTAAAATTGAAGAAGGCCGGGAAGGCGCTCTTTCATTTCTGGCCAACCCGAAATATGAGCACTATCTGTACACAACACAATCCTCTGTTGTCCTTGTGAACAAGGATTTTATTCCGGCTTCGAAAGTTGAGCCCACGCTGATAAGAGTTGGGAATGCCTATGAGGCCTTTGCATCCCTTTTACGCATGGTTGAACAATCTGTAAGTAAAAAGAAGGGTATTCATCCAACAGCTGTTATTGAGCCTTCTGCAAAAACAGGAGAAGATGTCTATATAGGTGCTTTCTCATATATCGGCGAAAACTGTGTTATTGGGAATAACACCTGTATTTATCCTCATGTGTTTATAGGCGATAACTCACGGATCGGTTCAGGCTGTACCTTAAATCCGGGTGTTAAGGTATACCATGATTGCGTTATAGGTGAACAATGTACTATACATGCCGGGACGGTAATTGGAAGCGACGGTTTCGGATTTGCACCACAGACTGATTCTGAATTTATAAAAATACCACAACTGGGGAATGTTATCATAGAAGATCATGTTGAAATAGGGGCTAATGTGGCTATTGACAGAGCTACGATGGGTTCAACGATTATCCGGAGAGGAGTTAAGCTGGATAATCTCATTCAGGTAGGACATAATGTAGAAATAGGAGAAAACACAGTTATAGCTGCTCAGACAGGAGTGGCAGGATCAACCAGAATTGGTAGAAACTGTATGTTTGCCGGTCAGGTGGGTATTGCCGGTCATCTTAAGATTGCTGATGGCACTAAGCTGGGAGCCCAGGCCGGTATTGCCGGAGACATAAAAAATGAAAATACTGCTTATACAGGATATCCTGCAATTGATCACAGGAATTTTCTCAGGTCATCAATTGTATTTAAGAAACTGCCGGAACTGAAAGCCAGAATAGACGAGCTTGAAAGGACCCTGAAGTCACTTACCGGGAAGTAGATAATATTTTGGGGTTCTCAACGTGTTACTGTTTAATATTCAATAACAAATTTTAGTTTATTGCTATATTTTTGTTTTTTTTGTACCGGAATTACGGATCAAATTTATCTGATTGATGATAGAAAAGCAAAGAACTCTTGCGAAAGAGGTTAGTCTGAAAGGAAAAGGATTACACAGCGGACTGACTGTTACTATTACTTTTAAACCTGCACCTGCTAACCATGGATATAAATTCTGTAGGGTTGATCTTCCGGGTAAGCCGGTTATTGATGCCTTGGCAGAGAACGTCACTGACACATCAAGGGGAACGACATTAACTCAGGGGAATGCTTCTGTTGCCACCATAGAACATGTCCTTGCCGCCCTTCATGGTCTACAGGTTGACAATGCCCTGATAGAGCTTGATGGTCCAGAGGCCCCAATCATGGGTGGAGGATCATGGTCTTTCACTCAGGCAATAAAAGAAGCTGGTTATATTGAACATAAAGAAGATCGTAATTATTATGAAGTAAAGCAGAAAGTTGCTTTTTCAGATGAGGAACATGGAGTTGATCTAATTGTTTATCCTGATGATCATCTTAGTATTAATGTGCTTATAGATTACAATTCAAAAATTCTTGGTAATCAATATGCCATTCTGGATCATATAGAAGATTTTGAAGAAGAGATATCCAGGAGCAGGACTTTTGTCTTTTTTCATGAGCTGGAACCTTTACACAATATGGGTCTTATAAAGGGAGGTGATCTTGACAATGCCATCGTGATTCTTGAAAAAGAAGTTGATCAACATGAGATCGACCGTATTGCAAAGTTATTCAACAGACCGGGAATAAACACTCACAAGGCCGGCATTCTTAATAATACGGAATTGCGTTATCCCAATGAACCTGCCAGGCACAAGCTTCTAGATATAATGGGCGACCTTGCCCTGGTAGGCCATCCTATCAAAGGCAAAGTAGTTGCAACACGTCCCGGACATTATGCCAATACCCGGCTGGCTAAACTGATGAGACAGGAAATGAAAAAGTCTCTTTCCAAAAAGAGCATCCCTTCCTACGATCCTGCCCAGCCCCCTGTCTTTACCATTGAAGATATAAAAAAAAGGTTGCCTCATCGTTCTCCTTTCCTTCTTGTCGATAAAATAATATCTCTTGACGAAAACTGTGTTGTTGGAATCAAAAATGTAACATATAACGAACCTTTTTTCCAGGGTCATTTTCCCGATGAACCTGTTATGCCAGGAGTGCTTCTTGTGGAAGCTCTTGCTCAGACCGGTGGATTGCTTGTTCTTGGAAACATAGAAGATCCGGAAAATTATTCCACATATTTTCTGAAGATAGATAAGCTTAAATTCAAACAGAAAGTTGTCCCCGGAGATACAGTAATACTTAAAATGGAAATGATTGAACCGCTTCGCAGAGGTATAGTTGCCATGTACGGACAGGCCTTTGTACATAATAAACTGGTCGTTGAAGGAGAAATGATTGCTCAGGTAATAAAGAACAAAATTTAAATTCATGATCTCAGATTTAGCTTATGTTCATCCCGATGCCAGACTGGCTGAAAATGTTATTGTTGAGGCTTTTGCATATATCTCAGGGGATGTGGTGATTGGAGAAGGCACATGGATCGGTCCGAATGTTACTGTAATGGATGGTGCCCGGATAGGAAAAGACTGCAAAATTTTTCCTTCTGCAGTAGTTTCAGCTATACCTCAGGATCTTAAATTCCGGGGAGAAAAGACAACAGCTGAAATAGGTGACCGTACCATTGTCAGAGAAGCTGCAACAGTCAACCGTGGTACAGCAGCCTCGGGTAAAACAGTTGTTGGGAATGATTGTCTGCTTATGGCATATTCACATATAGGCCACGACTGCTTGATTGGGAATAACTGTATTATTGGTAATAACAGCGGCCTGGCAGGTGAGGTAAAGGTCGATAACTGGGCTATACTTAGTGCCGGCACGCTGGTTCACCAGTTTACAAGGATTGGAGCACATGTCATTATTGGAGGCGGCGCAA
>DAINPM010000037.1:0-15617 GCA_036743455.1 Bacteroidales bacterium
ATTGTCAGTAACTCGATATTTAAGCCGCCTGCAGAAATGCCGGGCGGCTTATTTTTGTTATATAAGTAAATAAAGCATTAATTTGCATAGCGGGAATAGTCCCATATCTCCGATGATCATACAAAACGGGAATGAAAACAGTGTGATTTTTATTATTATTTGAAAAAATCACTGAATATACTTGTTTCTTATTTCTTATGGCAGTTGAATGAAATTATTAAAGGCATGAAATATTTAAATATATCTTTTGCAGGAGCGGGAAGGGTAGCTGATACTCTGTGCAGAAAAATGTATCGTTCCGGTCACAGGATTTTACAGATAGCGTCAACAGATGAAGCTAAGGCGAATGAGCTTGTCCACTTATGTGATGCTGAATGGTCGTCGGAACTGGTATTTGATAAAACGGCTGACGTGTTGTTTGTTGCAGTCCCTGACAACAAACTTGAGAAGGTCCTCGGAGATATCAGATGCAATGAAAAGACAATCGTTGCTCATACGGCAGGATCTTACGGACTCGGCGTCTTTCCGGAAAGGATAAGGAAAAGGGCTGTCTTTTACCCTTTGCAGACCTTTACAAAAGGCCGTGAATTGGATTTTAAAGATCTTCCTGTAATGATAGAAGCATCAGGAGAGGATGTGAAAAAAAAACTGGAAGTACTGGCAACCGGTATAGGGGCTACCACCTATTTTATAGACCTGGAAGCCAGGAAAATGCTTCATCTGGCTGCTGTTTTTGCATGTAATTTCAATAATTATATGCTTACTGCAGGGAAAGAAATAACAGACAGGGCAGGACTCTCTTTCGATCTTCTTAAGCCTCTGGTTAAAGAGACTATAAACAAAGCCTTTGAAAGCGGACCTGAAAATTCTCAGACCGGTCCTGCTGTAAGAAATGATTCCAACACTATTGAAAAGCATAAGGATTTATTATCTTTCTCCCCTGAATTACAGAAATTATACAGTGTTATATCACAATCGCTTATTGCTTATTATAACAAGTACTGAAAATGGCAAATTTCAAGGAAGATCTGTTAAATGTAAAAGCCTTTATTTTTGATATAGATGGTGTTCTTTCGCTGCAGACCATAAGCCTTAATGCATTTGGTGTGCCAAACAGGACAATCAATCTGAGGGATGGTTACGCTCTTCAGCTTGCAGTAAAAAAAGGTTTTTACGTGGGTATTATTTCCGGAAGCAATTCGAAGGATTATCTTAAAAGGCTCAGGATGTTGGGTGTAAAGGATATTTTTCTCAACAGCAGGATTAAGATCGGACATTATAATCATTTCCGGGAAAAATATAAACTTAATGATTCTGATATAATGTTCATGGGTGATGATATTCCCGACCTGGAAGTGATGAAAGCTGTCGGAGTGCCTGTATGCCCCGCTGATGCCGACAGTGAGATAAAACAGGTGGCTGCATATATTTCACACAGAAAAGGAGGGGAAGGTTGTGTGAGAGATGTGATTGAACAGGTTCTGAGGTTGCATGATAAATGGCTTGATCACGAAGCATATAGCTGGTAACATGAAAGAATTCCTGAAACTTATTCGATGGCAGAATCTTTTGATAATTATTATCACTATGATCCTTATGCGCTATGCCATAATAGAATCTCTGATAAGTCGTATCGGAGTGGTTATGTTGCCGGGAACAGGAGTGGAAGTGCCTATGATGCTTCAGTTTGAATGGTATAATTTTGTTTTTCTGATAATTGCTATAGTGTGTATTACAGCAGGAGGCTATGTAATAAATGATTATTTCGACATTAAAACCGATCTGATCAACAGGGGCAAAGTGCTGGTAGGCACAAAAGTGTCAAGACGAAAAGCTATAATGTGGCATTCGGTGTTTAATGTTATTGGAGTGGGAGCAGGTTTTTATGTTTCGTGGAGAGCCCATTATTTCTGGTTTGGTACTATATTTCTGATAGTATCGGGTTTACTGTATTTCTATTCGGCCAGTTATAAACGTCAGTTTTTAATAGGTAATCTGATTGTGGCAGTGCTCACCGCTGCGGTCCCTTTACTTGTTGTTCTGTTTGAATGGGCAGCATTATACAGATTTTATGTTGTAAATGTTTCCGTAATGCCAGAACTTGATTTCCTTTTTGCCTGGGTAGGTGGATTCGCTGTTTATGCATTTCTTACAACCCTGGTCAGGGAGATAATAAAGGATATAGAAGATTTTGAAGGTGACATGGCTTATGGAAGGAATACAATCCCTGTAATTACAGGGATCAGGGCATCAAAAATAATAACAGCCTCTCTTGCTGTACTGACTATCGCAAGCCTTTATTTTGTCTGGTTTTATTTTCTGAATGACAGAATAACACTTATTTATCTGACATTGTTTATTGCAATACCGTATATATATGTTATTTATCAGCTTTTTAGTTCAGGGGATAAAAGAGATATTCACAGTGCCAGTAATTTGATGAAGATGATAATGCTGGCAGGAATATTTTATTCTATTGTCGTGAAAGCTATTTTATCCTGGAATCTTATATCATAATGTTTTTAGATAATATTAATAAGTACAGACTGATCCTTGCTTCAAAATCTCCTCGCAGGCAACAGTTGCTCAGAGACCTGGGACTTAAATTTGAGGTTTCTGTAAAGGATTATGCTGAAGTATGTCCTGACGATTTGTCGGGAGAAGATATAGCCCTGTATCTGTCGAGAGAAAAGGCAAAATGTTTCAGAAATGATATTAACCGGAATGAGATTATAATTACTGCAGACACTATTGTCTGGAGTGAAGGCAGAGTCCTCAGTAAGCCGGCTGAAGCAGAAGAGGCACGTCTGATGCTAAGGGACCTTTCAGACAAGACTCATGAAGTAATTACCGGGGTGACACTGCTTTCATTAGCGGGAGAAAGGACTTTCTCGGATACCACTGAAGTGACTTTTGACAGTCTAAGTGATGATGAGATCGATTATTATATAGAACAATACAAGCCTTTTGACAAAGCCGGTGCCTATGGTATACAGGAATGGCTGGGCCTGGCAGCCTGTAGCCGTATAGAAGGATCTTTTTTCAATGTCGTGGGTCTGCCTGTTAATAAATTTTTCAGAGAACTACAGTCTCTGGTATCTGAAATGAAACTCACATAAGCAGAAACCCGAAAAGAAAATGGTGGTTAAATACATTTTTGTTTTATTCAACCATTGAAATAATACAACTCAGAATCTGATTGTGTATTTAATTTTTAACCTCGCTTCATAAATCTCTGGTCTGAAACGTTCCATAGGATCAATAAGCGGTGAGTTATATGTAAGGAATATTTCTTTACCGGGCCTTATTATCCATTGAAATCTTGATTGCCAGCCTATTGTCTCACTCTGGTTCTCATATTGAGCAAAGTTATACCAGTATATTGAAGGACTTATAAGAAAATTGAGATTGATTCTGTATATCTGAGTAATAAAATCTCCTTCCTGTAAATCAACCCATCTTCTGTCCGATTCCAGTCCGAGGTAAACAGGGACACATATTTTATATCCTGCCTGAAGGAGGAGATCTGTTCTGGTGCCTGAATAAAATGAACCGGTGGATATTTTTGTCAGTCCCCAGACATTTCTTCTTTGAGCTGAGGACAATAATAAACTATGTCTCCAAAAGTTATAATCACCGGCAGGTATTGAAACAGATTCCACGATAGGGAAGTCGGCCTGTAATTTATCGAACTCATATTGAGAAGAGAGGGAGATCATATCGCCGCTTAGAAAAGATATGGCGGAATAAGTAATGTTGACCTGGGAACTTAGAAGGCCTCCATTTTTGAGATCAGATAATAAGGTATAGTCTATTCCTGATTTTACCTGAAGGATTTTTGAATTCTGTGGTCTGGGACCAAAGGTAAAACCTCCGTAGAAGTCTCTTATGTTTTTACGGGGCAAGAAACCAAGTCCGGGAGTGAAATTATCTCCTATCCTCAGATAGCCAAGTCTGAAGCGGAAGAAGTCATTTGGATAATTAACTTCAGCCCCGAAAGAAAAATCATCCCCTTCTGTTCCCTTGGTAAATGATTTCACACTATAGAGATTAAGAGCTATATTTTTATCTCCTGACAGTTCGGATGTTGCCAGTTTAAGATCTATTCCGGCAAGTGAATTGGATGTTTCAGACAAGGCATTACCGTGAGTTCCTATTAATCCTACCGAAGATTGTTTCCCGAAATTTCTTACTATGCGTCCGGTACTGTAGCCGGGATTGTCCCATTGATTATCATCTTTTATATGCAGGAATCCAAAGTTCCAGTCACCGGCTTTCCCGGTAAATTTTGCTCCGTATTTTATTTCAACCGGATTCCCGTCCTTATCGAGTCCGATACGTCTGGAAAAGAAGGGTATCATTCTGGTATTCTGAGGATTGGCGTCATCTCCGTTAATTCCAAAGATAAAATAATTAGAACCATCAAGAAAGAAGTCGCGTTTTTCAGGGAAGTAAAGGGAGAATCTGGTAAGGTTGATCTGTTTTTCGTCCACTTCTGTCTGGGCAAAGTCGGTTCTGACTGTTAGAGCTGCTTTAAGTGAAGGAGTAATTTGGTAAAAAGCATCTATTCCGCCATCAACAACCGGTTTGCTGTTGCTTTCCTGTTTTTTACTGAAGCCTCCGGTCAGATAGGGTACAAGGTCCAGGCCTATGCCCTGGGTGATATTGGTAAGACCTGTAATTTTTCCTGCGTTAGAGATCTGAAATCTTTCAGCGTTAAGAGATGTGGCAGGCCAGTATACAGATTCTGATTTTCTTCTTATGTGTCTTATACATTTTAAGCCCCAGGTATCGTTTCCTTTTTTGAAGCCCATTGTCTTGAAAGGTATTACCATTTCGCCTTCCCAGCCAAGGTCTGTTATTCTTGCTCTTCCGTCCCACAGTCCATCCCATGATTTGTTGAAGTTTTTCCCGTTATCATCTACCAGAGCGTCGCCTATGCTGCCTCTTGGTCCAAGCTGAAACCAGTATCCGCTTCTTCCGTCAAAGTATGTGTCGAAAATCAACTGGATACGGTCATCATTGCTGAGATCCACATCCCTTGCCATTTCCTTGGATGTTATAAGAGAAGGCTCATCATAACATCTGACACCTATGTAAATGTTATTTCTGTCGAAGAGAAAGAGGAATTCAGTTTTTTCTGTGGCCGGTTCCCCGTTTTTCGGTAACTGCTGATAAAACTCATTTATTACAGCAGCTTCAGACCATATCGGTTCATTGACAAAACCGTCAATGTCAGGTGGTATATCGGTGAAGACAGCTTTTATCCCGGGTTGTGAAAACGATAATAAGGGGCAGGAAAAGAAAAATAAAATAATAAATAAGAAACTTCGCATCATGATAAGTAATTAATGGCGGCAAAGATAGCACCTATAATTTACTTTGCATGTCGAAGCCCAGGTAAAATGGCACTTCTGAATTGTTAAAAAAAAAATTATTGATACCCCTTAATAGTATTTAATTTATCAAGATAACTTTGCACAATAGCTGTTTGTGCGTCAATTTCATCCTTGTATTTGCTTTGTATTCTGTCGTTTCTGGGAATAGCATTGGAAGCTTTTTCAATTGCCCTTTCTGCTTTGCTCAGTTTTTTCTCTGATCTGCTTATAGCTCTTGTAGTTCTTTTTTTATCTTTTTCAAGACTTTTAATATAATCTTCTTTTTCTTCCCTGAGGGCTTCATCTTCTATTGTAGTTAGCTGTATCTGTTCATCAGCGAGGGATCCTGTTATTGAGGTGAGTTCATTGTTGAGGGAGATGAGTCTTTCTCTTTCATCTGCTATGGTCCGGTTGCTTCTGACTATTGTTCTCTCCATCCCCGACTGATCTCTTTCAAGTGATCTGACTTCTTTCTCCAGATCTCTCAGCTTGTTTTCTTCTGTTTTTAGTTGCTCCTCCGCCACTTTTATGTATTGTTCCTTTCCGAATTCAAGCATAAAACTTTTTGCTTTTGAAAGTTCTGAAGCACCGGTAACACTTTCAATAAAAACATCTTTCTTTAGTTCAAAAGCTGCGTTGAGAAAAACGCCGTCTTCAGTTTCGGAAAATGTACTGTATACGTTTACCGGATTCTCGCTGATATCTTTGATGTTGGCACCAAAGATAGACATTTCACCATCTTCATTCACTACTTTTGATCTGGTTCCTGTTTCCAGCACCTTTATCCAGTTTTCTATCGTGTTGTCAGCTTCTACCTCCGGGATTATTACTGAAATACCTGGAACTATAGTATTGGCTGTAGTAAGACTGTCTTCCGTTACTATCAATGGAAGTGCTTCCTGTGCTTTTAGAATACCGGAGATGATTAGAGTAAAAACAATCGTAATACTTAAAGTTTTCATACGTTTATTTAATTATTATTTGATTGGTCGTTTAGGAACTTACATTAATTATACAATCATTTCCTTTTGTGAGTTGTTGCTCATGTAAGTCGCATTTTTATAAGTATTGACTACGTATTAACATATTAGTATAAATATATAAAAGATAATTATATTTTTCAATACCTGAATCATAAAAATAAAATATAAGCAGGCTGATTATGAGGCAGGAAATTAATGAGGGACAAATAATGAATGACATTCAATGGATATTTTAATCAATATCGGAGATATATATAAAAATGTATATGATTTTATAATAAATATATTAATTTTGTAATTTATTTAACTATATTGCTTTAATTTGTAAATCGAGGAATGTCCTTGGATAATTAGTAAGTAAACAGATATTTATGACTTTTCAGGCAGAGACAATACACATTTCCTGTGCTACTGATATGCTCAAGACAGAGGAAATGATAGATTTTATAAAGACCCGTTATGAAAAGACACTTGCAGGTCTTCTTGACATAGTAAAAGTATCGGCACCTGTTGTTGTTCCTGATGGTACAGGGATAAATGATGATCTTAACGGAGAAGAAGAACCTATAAGGTTTCCTATCAGTTCGCTCAATGGCCAGAAGGCTTCGATAATTCAGTCATTGGCAAAATGGAAGCGGATGCGGTTGCGTTATTATCATATACCGCCGGGAAAAGGTATTCTGACAGACATGAGGGCTTTGAGACCGGGAGAAAAGTTAAGTCCTATTCATTCGGTTTATGTTGATCAGTGGGATTGGGAAAAAAGTATCCTTCCGGAGCAGCGAAATCTTAAACTTCTCAAATCGACTGTTGAAATTATTTATAAATCCATTCGTCTTATTGAGGATGAGTTATTTGAGAGATATTCCTGGATCACTCCTCAGCTACCTCCTTTTATAACGTTCATCCATGCGGAGGAACTATGCAGAATGTATCCCGAACTTACGCCGAAGCAAAGGGAATATGAGGCTTCGAAAAAGTTTAAAGCAGTCTTTATTATTGGTATCGGTAATGAACTGACTGATGGGAAACCTCATGATCAGAGAGCTCCTGATTATGATGACTGGAGTACATTAAATGAAGAGGGTTTTTATGGTTTGAACGGAGATATTCTTTTCTGGAATCCGGTTTTGAATTCTGCCTTTGAAATATCATCGATGGGTATACGTGTGGATCCCAGATCCATGGAAAGACAACTGGAAATTTCCGGTTGTCAGGACAGAAAAAACCTGTTATTTCACAAGCTTCTGCTTGATGGTCAGCTGCCTCTCAGTATAGGTGGGGGAATAGGACAATCGAGATTATGTATGTTTCTTCTTAAGAAACTCCACATAGGAGAAGTACAGTCCAGTGTATGGCCAACAGAAGTGATGAAGAAATATAAGGGAAAGGATGTAAAGCTTCTGTAATTTTTCTTATCTTTTCTGAACATATTTATAATGCGGTAAGGGTGTCTTATCGGTCAATGTGTTTTTTTTATCATTTATGAAAATAGTTGCGGATGACAAGATCCCTTTTCTGAAAGGGGTACTGGAACCTTTTGCGGAAGTGGTCTATCTTCCGGGGGGTGATATAAGCAGAGAAATAGTATTGGATGCCGATGCTCTGCTGACAAGAACAAGGACGAAGTGTACATCCTCATTTCTCAGGGGGACAAAATTGAAATTTATCGGTACAGCTACTATTGGATTTGATCATATTGATACGGATTATTGTCAGAAGAATAATATATTCTGGACAAATGCTCCGGGTTGTAATTCTTCTTCGGTTCAACAGTATATGATTTCTGCCATGCTCAAAGTAGCAGAAAAAAGTCATTTTGCTTTACGTGGCAAGACCATTGGTATTGTAGGAGCAGGGAATGTAGGTTCGAAAGTTGAAAAATTCGCCAGGCTGACAGGGATGAAGGTTTTGGTTAATGATCCTCCAAGAGCCCGAAGTGAAGGTGGAAATAATTTTGTGGATCTCCAGGTTATAATGAAGGAATCTGATATAATTACATTCCATGTGCCTCTAAATATGGCGGGTAAAGATAAGACCTGGCATCTTCTTGACAGAGCAGTATCGGGGACTGTGAAAAAAGGGCTGTGGGTTTTTAATACCTCACGCGGAGAGGTTACTGGTACTGATGTTTTGAAAAATATTATAAAAAACGGATTAGCCGGTGGGGTGGTGCTTGATGTATGGGAGAATGAACCTTTTATTGACACTTTTCTGATGTCGGAGGTTTTTTTGGCAACTCCTCATATTGCAGGTTATTCAGCTGATGGCAAGGCGAACGGAACTTCAATGGTTGTAAATGCCCTTTGCGACTATTTCAGTTTACCACTGAAGTACTGGTATCCTTTTATCCCTCCTCCACCTGAACCTCTGATCCGCATAGACACAACAGGGAAAAAGGATGAAGAAATAATAAGAGAAGCTGTCATGCACACTTATAATGTTTGTAAGGATGATAGTGATTTAAGGTCTGACCCGTCATTATTTGAAAAGCTGAGGGGTGATTATGGTTTACGTCGTGAGTTTTCAGCTTATACAACAGAACTATTGCCATATTCTTCTGATGTTGCCGGAGTCCTGAATGAGCTGGGCTTCAGTGTGAAATATTAATCGGTACCTGATCCTGCCTGTTACTTTTCCCTATTCACCTGATCATTGCATATATCTTTTTTACGATTTTTTATCTTTGTCTGACAGCTCATGGATTATTCAGTTCTTGTTAAGTCGCCTCTCTTTTCCCGTTTTTCCGAGAATGAAACGGAGTCTCTTCTTTCGGGAATACGCTATCGATTACGGAAGTATAAAAGGGGTTCCATTATATCTGTGGCCGGGGAACCTGTCAATGCTCTTATGCTCTTATTAAGAGGAACAGCGAGGGGAGAGATAGCCGGTTTTAATGGAAGGATAACTATGGTCGAAGAGGTTTTTTCACCTGGCACTCTTGCTGCTGCTTTTATTTTTGCACGACAAAACAGTATGCCGGTTAATCTGACAGCTGTTACTGATGTTGAATTTATCGTTATTGACAGACGCGAATTATTAAAAGTAATGTCTGCCAATCAAAAGTTTCTCATCAATTTCATGGAAGTTATTTCTAACAGGGCTCATTTCCTTTCGGAGAGGCTGAGATTTCTTAATTTCAAAACAATAAAAGGAAAGCTTGCCATGTATTTTCTGGAGAAAGCAGGTAATGGTAATAACGAAATTCATCTTGATGTTACCCAAAATGAACTGGCTGTTTATTTTGGAGTGACCCGGCCATCTCTTTCAAGGGCTTTAGGTGAGATGCGAAAGGAGAAAATAATCGAATTAAACAGGAAACGGGTAAAAATAACAGACAGAAAAAGGTTGTCAGAGCTTACAGGTGAATGATCTTTATATTACCGCCTGGTACTATAAAGGCAGATAAATAGAGAAACATGTTCCTTTGCCTTCTGTGCTATCAACACTTATAGAGCCTTTATTAATAAGAATAAGCTCATAACACAGTTTTAAGCCCAATCCGGTTCCTTTTTCATTTTCTGTACCGGGAGTACTTATTATTTCTTTGGAAGTGAAAAGATATTTCATTTTTCCTTCGGATATGCCGATACCGTTATCACATATTTTAATCATTAAATGATCATCCTGGTCAGTTTTATCTTTTAAGAGTATACTTATTCTGCCCCCTCTGGATGTATATTTTATTGCATTAGAAATAAGATTCCGTATTACTATATCAAGAAGATCTTTGTCGATGAAAGCCATCGAACTACCGATCTGGGTGAAATTCATGGATATTTCTTTTTCATCTGCTGTCTCTTTGAAGATACTCAGGTTGGTAAGAATAATATCAGCCAGATTATGACGGGCAGGAGTGTATTTAATCTTATCCTCCTGTCCTCTGCCCCATACAAGCATGTTTTCCAGAAGGGATATGACCATTTGTGCATATTCAATACTTGAATTAGTGAACTGATCAAGATTATCCCTGTTTTCTTTTTCTTTAAGAAGATTGAGCATATACAGGATGTTTACCACCGGGCTCCTCAAATCGTGAGCCACCACAGAAAATATTTTATTCTTTAAGTGAATGGTTTCTGTTAATTGTTTGTTTTGCTGTGCAATCCTGCTATGTTGTTTTTCTATCTCTTCTTTTTGTGTCTTTAATTCTTCGGTCCTTTCATTTACAAGTGATTCAAGGTTGCGGTTCAGAAATTCCAGTTCATTTTGCAGCTTGTCTTTTTCAGAATATGATTTTACCCATTTATAGAGTAGAAGAGCAGCCTGTACGATAATAAATAAAACAATATGATATGATAGTATATATCCGTAACTGGTTGATGATTTCCCCAAAGAAACTCTTATATCGTGCATCCCGCCTGCAATGAGCAGGATAAAAGTGAGGAAATAAATGATGTCGAGACTGTTTTTATTCAGAATGCCTCTGAAGCTTTTATAGACTGCGTATGACATCAATATTATGATGGCAGGGTATATTGCCATGGTATTGTAACTGAATATCCTTACAGGGAGAAAAAGAGTCAGGATGAATGAAATTGAAAAATATATAGCGGTAACTTTTGCAAATAATCTGAAGAACTTTGAAGGATATACCGTTGCAGTAAACCATATAAATCCTGTAATTATCAGATATAAACCCAAATATTCACTTCTCACTATCCAGACCCAGTCAATAGTAATGATATTGTTTATAAGGAAGTGTGATGTAAACAATGGCCTGAGAGACAGCGCAATAGTAGCCATGGAAAAATACAGCATGGCTTTTTCTTTGGGATATGTAAGAAAGAAAAAAAGAAAGAATAGTGAGAAACCCAGTAAAAGACTGAATATACACCAGTCAAAGGCCCAGTTATTTGCAACTCTTTTTTTCAGTTTATCGTATGTTCCGATATTTACAGGTAACCAGAAACCTCCCCTGCGGTGGGAATAATTAGCCACATTAATAATAATTGACAATGTATCGGAATCGGGTTCATACCTGATAAGATTTCTTGAATATCCGGGTTTTGTTTCTTCGGCTGATCTGCCAGGTATCCCATTACCTCCGTAATATTCTCCGTTTATATACAGATCATAGGATGAATCAAAGACAGGCATGTCGAAGCCAAGTGGTTTACGGAAGCTTTTGGGAAGAAGGACTGTCAGTTTGTATGTGGCATAGCCTTTCCCCTCTGTTTTAATTGATTTATCAGAATAATCAGTCCAGTAAGATGGAATTTTTCCATAAAGATCAGGTTTCAGATTTTCTGTCTGAAAATTATGAGGACGTAATAATTTTTTCCAGTAAAACTCCCATTCTCCGTTAAGCTTAAGAAGGAACTCCTCATCTGTCATCTTTCTGAGGTCGAGGATCCCTTTTGTTGCTTCTAAGGATACTTCTCCTTTTATCTCGTTGGATAATGAAGTAGTTATAAGGAGTATGAATACGGGAAACAGGTATTTCATTTAAGTCCTCTGTTAACAAGAAGGGCATCCACACCCGGTTCTTTTCCTCTGAAAGCGATATACATTTCAAGCGGGTCTCCTGTTCCTCCTCTTGAAAGTATTTCCTTTTCAAATTTTGAAGCTATTTCCCTGTTAAAGATATCGCCTGTTTCTTTAAAGGCCTGGAAAGCGTCGGCGTCGAGCATCTCGCTCCAGTAGTAACTGTAATATCCTGATGCGTATCCACTTGCCCAGATATGGTTAAAATATGTTGACCTGTATCGTGGTTTGATTTCCGGTATCAGTCCGTACTTATCAAGTGTTTTCTTTTCAAATTCCCTGATGTTCAGATTGACAGGTTCAGTAAGCATGTGGTATTCCATATCAAGCAGAGCTGCAGCCAAAAACTCTGTAGTAGCAAAACCTGTATTGAATTGGCCAGATTTAACGAGTTTATCGACGATTTCAGACGGTATAATTTCTTCTGTCTCGTAATGTTTCGCATAAACCTTCAGGACTTCCGGTTCAAAGACCCAGTGTTCCATTATCTGGGATGGCAGTTCAACAAAATCACGGGGGACAGCTGTTCCTGTGAAACCAGGGAAAGTGGAGTTTGACAGGAGTTGATGAAGAGCATGGCCAAATTCATGGAACAGTGTTTCTGCTTCTGTTGGCGTGAGCAGAGCCGGTTTATCACCGGTGGGAGGAGTTGAATTTGTGACCATTGTTACTACAGGTGTTATCATCCTGCCTTCAGTATCTCGTATCTGGCTTCTGTAAACACCGCACCATGCACCGCCACGTTTTGACTCTCTCGGATAATTATCTATCATAAGGACACCAACATGTTCTCCGTCCCTGCTAACCTCGAATGTAACCACGTCCGGATGATATTCAGGTATATCCGTTCTTTCTGCAAAGTCGAGATTATAAAGTCTGTTGGCTACATAGAACATTCCTGATATGACATTTTCTATTTTAAAGTAAGGACGTGTTAATTCGTCATCCAGGTCGTACTTTTCCTTTCTTATTTTCTCAGTATAATACCACCAGTCCCATGGTTCCAGTCTGAATTTTCCACCTTCTCTGTTTATCATTTGCTGTTGGGCTGCTGCTTCTGCTTTTGCAACAGGTATGGCCGCATTCCATACCTGAGTAAGGAAATCAATTACTCTGTCGGGGCTCTTTGCCATGTTTTTTTCAAGGATATATGAGGCATAGTTGTTATAGCCGAGAAGTCTGGCCTTTTCAAGCCTTAGCCTGGCAATATTTGCAATTATTTCTTTATTATCGTTTTCATTGTCATTATCACCTTTCATGAAATAGGCGGTAAATAATTTTTCTCTGAGGTCACGCTTGTCAGAATACTGTAGAAAAGGAGTCATACTTGGTACCTGCAGCGTGAAGACCCATTTGTTGTCAAGCCCCATTGTCTTAGCCAGCGAGGCAGCCTGTGCTTTTACTCCTTCGGGAAGACCTGTCAGATCTTCTTCCCTGTCAATTATCAGTTTGAAGCCGTTTGTCTCAGCAAGCAGATTCTGGCTAAACTGTACTGAAAGAAGAGACAGTTCTTCATTTATCTTGCGTAACACTTCCTTATCTTCAGGTGGCAAAGCAGCTCCTCCTCTTACAAAATCACTGTAAGTCTCATCGAGGACTTTACTTTCTTCGGAAGTCAGATTGAATTTTTCTTTATTCTCATACACTATCCTGATTCTGTTGAAAAGACTATCGTTTAGACTGATATCGTCATTATGCTTAGACAGAAGAGGAGCTATCTCCTTCTGAATTGACTGAAGTGTGTCATTAGTATGAGCTGAATTGAGGCCTCCGAAAACACGACTCACCTTTGTAAGAAGTTGCCCGCTGTAAACGAATGGTTTTATAGTATTATCAAAGGTGGGCTCTTCAGGATTATTGATTATTTCCTTTATCTCTTTCTTATGTTCTGCAAAGCCCTTTAGGTAGGCAGGCATATAATGAGATGCCTTAATCTTATTAAAAGGAGGAACCTCAAAAGGGGTATCCCATTCATTGAAAAAAGGATTTTCACTCTTAGTCTCTTTCATGCAGCCTGTGAATAAAATTGCCGTACCCAGCAGTAATAAACTGATTCTTTTCATGTCCATGTGTCAGGTTTATGATTTTATGATGCCAAAATACAAAATTGATTCTATAGTTCTATGATAAAATATTTAAATCGTATGATTATAAAAAGAGAAAGACATCTTTCGATGTCTTTCAATGATTAACTATAAACCTGATCGTAGAATGGCCGAATGGCCTAAGTAGAAACTTAATTAATCACTATAAAGACAACAAAAATATAAAAATATTGCATCATAACATGTTAAAGAATGTTAAACTTCTGATAGGGTGGGCTATAGAGGCAGTTATCTGAATAAAAGAATCTGTTATTCAGGTCCTGTTTTTTCGGATGAAGGATTATTTCTTTTTATCTCTTGTTTCATTGAACACCGAAGTTGCTGTAGCAACGATCCCGGCTATATCTGATAAATCTGAAGGGAGGATCATGGTATTGTTCGTTTTTGCCAAACCGGAGAATGCATTCAGGTATTGTTCTGCTATGCGGAGGTTAACGGCATTAAGTCCGTTTTCTTCAGAAATGGCTTTTGATATGGCTTTAAGGCCATTAGCAGTAGCAGTGGCTACCTGTTCAATTTCAGAGGCCCGTCCTGCTGCTTCATTGATGCGTCTTTGTTTTTCACCTTCCGATCTGAGTATATATTCCTGTTTATCGCCTTCAGCAACGTTTATTTTAGCCTGTTTCTGACCTTCTGATTCTGCTATTGTAGCTCTTTTTTCCCTCTCTGCCCTCATTTGCTTCTCCATTGCATCTTTAATACTCTGCGGAGGCGAAATGTTTTTAACTTCATAACGTGTAACCTTTATTCCCCAGGGATCACTGGCTTTGTCAACCGCTTCAACGATAGTTGCATTTATGGATTCCCTTTCCTCAAAGGTCTTGTCCAGCTCAAGTTTTCCTATAACGCTTCTCATAGTGGTCTGAGCTATCTGAATAGACGCAAATCTGTAATTATCAATTCCATAAGAGGCTTTTTGGGGGTCAAGTACCTGGAGATATAATATGCCGTCAACCTCCACTGCAATATTGTCACGTGTAATACAAACCTGAGGAGCAACATCAATGGCCTGTTCTTTCAGGGTGTGTTTATATCTCACTTTATCAATAAAGGGAATAAGTACTTGAAATCCTGCATTATATACTGCCTTGAATTTTCCGAGACGCTCAACAATGATTGCAGTTCTTTGTGGAACAATCTTTATCATGGATGCAATGAGAATAAAAGCCAGGAATATTACACCCACAAGAATAAAAGTCGTACTTGATGATCCTTCCATTTTGTTTACTTTTTTGGTTCAACTATTAATTTAACATTCTCTTTACTTAATATAACTACAGTCTGCCCTGCCTGTATTTCATGTTCTGATTCTGCAGTCCATGATGTTCACTTGAATTCAACTCTTCCTTTTTTACCTTTTCCGAAATTATCTGTGGCAATGCCCTCACGGCCGGTAAATTCATCTTCTATGGCCATGGAATGGTCTTCTTTTTCAAAGAATAATTTCTTACGTAGTATTTTCCTTAAACATATAAGAGAAAGGATGGAAACAATTAGGAATATTAATATTTGTAGATTGATCCCGGGATCCCAGATAAGACATGCCACAGCAGCCATCCAGGCACCAAGCCCGAAGAAAAATATAAAGAATCCGGGTATTATCAGTTCCGCCAGAAAGAATACCAGACCAAGAATGAACCAGAAAAGTTCAGGTCTGGAGAAGA
>DAINPM010000037.1:15717-21686 GCA_036743455.1 Bacteroidales bacterium
GCCAGAAAGAATACCAGACCAAGAATGAACCAGAAAAGTTCAGGTCTGGAGAAGATGTTTTCTATCATTTTAAGTTTAGTTTAATAGAGATGTTGAAGAAAGTATAATAAAATAAAGATACAACAAAAAGATTTACAATAATTAAAGATAATTATAAAAGAATTTTACTCAATGAAGCGCAAAAAAATTTTCATCATTGTATTATTATTCGTATATTAAATGAGATTTATTAGCGCTCAGTGATGTTCCGGATTTTATGAATCTTATTCCCTGCCCGTAAGGGGTAAGAGTTAGAGTATAAGGGTGTTACTAGTAAGAGATGTTTAATTAACATGTAAGGACAACAGGAGGGCGGTATGGACAAATTCCTGAATTATTTTGACAGCAGACGCAGGGAATCAATTCTGAGCAGGCCATCATCAGATGATGGTCCCGTCATAACTATTTCAAGGCAGACAGGATGTGATGCCCGGCAGGTTGCAGAAAGTGTTGTTTATCAGCTTAATCAGAGAGCAGGTAAAAACAGGTGGCGTTGGGTTGACAAGGATATTATATACGCCATAGCCAAAGAATTGAACACTGATACTCAAAGGGTGGAAAATTTTTATGAGGGACTTGCTCTTTCTGATATGTCGGAGATGATAATGGCATTTTCTGGTGGTTTTGTAAGTGATATGAGAGTGAAGAAAGCAATCAGGGATGTAGTATTATCGATATGTAAAGAAGGTTACATTGTTCTGGTTGGACGGGGTGGAGTGGCTATTACCCGTAATATAGTTGATTCTCTCCATATCAGGTTGCTGGCTCCTTTCTACTGGAGGGTATGCAATGTAATGAAGAAGAAAGATATGACTATAGAGGCTGCAGAGGAATATGTTGTAGATATTGATGAAAGAAGGTTTAATCTGATCACCACTTTCCTTGAGAAAAAATCAATCAACATCGATTATCTGTTCGATGCATGTATTAACCGTCATTCTTTCAGTATTGAAGAAATAGCAGGATTTATTGTATCGATGTATGAAACGAGGGTGGGAAAGCGTGTGTCAGAGCGTAAAAGAACTGCCTATATGTTTTGATCTCAAAGCTTTTATATTCCACTTATCTTGTCTATTTTCCGGATATGTTCATTCAGTCTTTTATCGAGGCTGATCATGTATGCATCCCAGTCGCTTACAGGGTATTTTGCAACACCACTGTCCATGGCAGCTTTTGCCACAGCGGGAGCTATATATGATATAAGACGGGGATCCAGGGGTTTAGGTATGATATATTCTCTTCCGAATGTCAGTTCATCCAGGTTATAGGCTTTCAGAACTGAAAGTGGTACTGGTGTTTTTGCAAGAGATGCCAGGGCTTTTGAGGCTGCCAGTTTCATTTCCTCGTTTATGACTGATGCCCTTACATCCAAAGCTCCTCTGAAGATAAAAGGGAAGCCGAGTACATTGTTTATCTGGTTCGGATAATCAGATCTGCCCGTTGCAAATATGAGATCATCCCTCGTTGCCACAGCATCTTCGTAGGATATCTCCGGATCAGGGTTAGCCATAGCAAAAACAACAGGGTTCACTGCCATTGACGCCAGCATCTGCCTGGTGAGGATGTTGGCTGTTGACAGTCCCAGAAAGAGATCGGCACCGCTGACTGCCTGTTCAAGAGTATCAAGGTCTCGTTTGGTAATAAATTCCTGTTTGTATTTGTTAAGATCACTTCTTTTACTATTGATCACTCCTTTTGAATCAACCATTACTATGTTTTCTCTTCTTGCCCCCAGAGCAAGATACAATCTGGAGCATGATATAGCTGCTGCACCTGCACCACATACAACAATTTTCAGTTTTTCAATTTCTTTTCCGGTTATTTCAATGGCATTTAATAGTCCGGCACTGGATATGATTGCTGTCCCGTGCTGATCATCATGAAAGACGGGAATGTCGAGGATGTTTTTTAGTTTCGATTCTATCTCAAAACATTCAGGTGCCTTAATATCTTCCAGATTTATCCCTCCGAAAGTAGGTGCTATCTTTGAACATATTTCAACCAGTTTATCGGGGTCTTTTTCATCAATTTCAATATCGAAAACATCAATGTCGGCAAAAACCTTGAATAATAATCCTTTACCTTCCATTACCGGCTTCCCTGCCAAAGCTCCAATATTACCCAGTCCAAGTACAGCAGTGCCGTTGGAAATAACAGCCACAAGATTCCCTTTTGCAGTATATGTAAAAACATCTTCAGATTGTTTTGCGATTTCCAGGCAAGGGAAAGCCACTCCCGGCGTATAGGCAAGACTCAGATCGTGTTGTGTGCAATATGGTTTGGTGGGTATCACTTCAATTTTTCCGTGACGTCCTCTGCTGTGATAGAGAAGTGCTTCTTCCTTAGTAATTTTTGCCATTGATAATACCGTATTAAACGAAAGCTGATATTTAAAAATATGTGGTAAATAACTAATCAGGGTAATAATTATAATAAATTGTTTCCTGCTGACTGTTCAGTATAATAAATGTTGCCCGTTTCTCCTGTAAAAATCTGAGTGATCTAATTGTCAAGGATACCTACTGTCTGAGCCAGGATAATTACCTGATGGTCTTTCAGTCCCAGTGCAGGGGCAAGTTTGTCTTTGGGTATCAGGCCTCTGACAACTGTTCCCAGGTTTGCCGAGGCACAATAAAGGTAAACATTTTGTGCAATGAATCCTGTATTGGCATGGGGCCAGAGGAGATCAGCATCTGTTATTTTTTCTCCCTCTTTTTTTCCTGCTCTGGTCATATCAGCCACATAAACAAGATTGAGTGCAGCCCCTCCGACAAAATCCTGTGAACCGGTCAGTGGTCTTACATCTTTTTTACTGATCTCTTTAAGAATATGTCCGGATGGTTCATAAAGATATACTCCTGAAGGCAAGGCAACATATAAATCTATTTCCTGCGTGTTCCTTGCAGAAGGAGCAGTTCTCATTTTCTGCTCCGGACGATTATACCCCCAGGCAGCCCACAACAGATCGGATAGTTGTTGTTGGGAAAGATTGCTTTTTGAGAAACTGCGGACCGATTTTCTCTGGTTGAGTGTCTGCATCAGTGGTTTACCTCCTTTTCTGTCAGGAGCAGGAAGCCTTATATCCTGAGCTATGGTAATAAGTGAAGATAAACTGCAGAATAAAACAAGAAACAAAAAGTTAATCCTTTTCATCTTTATCAGCTTTGGTTAAGTCTTGGGTAAGATATTTAGTAATACAAAATTATTTATTTCTTAATGAACGGACAATATTAACAGCTTCGCCAACCTTTGTTTTCAGGAGGCCCCATTCTTCTTTTTGTATTATATCCCCGTCAATAAGTTTTGAGCCCATTCCCACGCATGTAACACCCGCAGAAAACCATTCCTTAAGATTATCCATTGTTGGTTCTACTCCGCCGGTAGGCATTATGCTTGTCCACGGACATGGCCCTTTGACTGCTTTAACAAAAGCGGGTCCGCCTACTGATGACCCTGGAAAAATCTTAACTATCTCTGCACCAAGCTCTTCTGCATAATTTATCTCTGAGAGTGATGCGCATCCGGGAGACCATAGTATTTTACGACGGTTGCATACTTTCGCCATGTCGGGATTGAGTATCGGGGAAACAATGAAATTAGCTCCAAGCTGTATATACAATGAGCAGGTACCGGAATCTGTTACCGAACCAACTCCCATAATAAGATCAGGATAGTTTTTCTCTGCCCATTTATTGAGTTCACTGAATAACTCATGAGCATAATCACCTCTGTTGGTAAATTCGAATACTCTTACTCCTCCTTCGTAACAGGCTTTGATAACATTCCTGCATACACCTGAATTTTTGTTGTAAAAAACAGGAATGATACCTGTTTCCCTCATCCTTAAAGCTACGTCAATACGGGAAAATCTGGCCATTGAAGATCCTTATTGTTTATAGTACAAATGTATTCAAATTTGTTGTTTACCCAAACCATTTATTTATCCTGCAATCAGCTGTCTTTTCTGTTTTTTTCTTAATATATTTTGCAGTTTATGACAAGTGCCAGATCATACACGGCTATTGTACATAATACATCAAAATCCTTATCTTCGTCGGATAAACTTTAACTATGGCACTAAACTATATCTGGATAGCATTTTTTCTGACAGGTTTTCTTGTTGCGGTCGGAAAACTTATTTTCACAGGTGACACAGGTATATTCAATGATCTTGTAAATGCTGTTTTTACTAATGCCAGAACAGGTTTTGAGATCTCTCTCGGTCTCACCGGGGCGCTCACACTCTGGATGGGTTTGCTCAGGGTGGGAGAGAAAGGAGGAGTTGTAGCTATTTTGGGGAGAGCTATCGGGCCCCTTTTCCAAAGACTTTTCCCTGATCTTCCCAAAGGTCATCCTGCCTATGGATCCATTGTACTGAATCTTTCTTCAACAATGCTGGGACTGGATAATGCGGCAACTCCAATTGGTCTGAAAGCTATGAAGGAAATGCAGGAAGACAATCCTGAAAAGTATTCTGCCTCCAATGCCCAGATAATGTTTCTTGTTATGAATACTGCGGGTTTCACGATCATTCCCGTAAGTATTATTGTGTACAGGATGCAGTTGGGAGCAGCCAATCCTGCAGATATTTTTATACCTATACTGATCTCTACTTTTGCCGCTCTTGTAACTGGCATGATAAGTGTTGCAGTTATTCAGAAAATAAACCTTTTTGACAGGGTGATACTTGCCTATTTAGGAGGGATTACAGCCATGATTGCCGGTATGGTCTTCTATTTCAGCCGTCTGCCCAAAGAAGAGATTTCTGCTATCTCAACTTTCGCAGCTAATTTCATCCTTATTGTTATAATTATATCTTTTATCGTCCTTGCCATGATCAAAAGGGTTAATGTATATGATGCCTTTGTTGAAGGTGCCAAAGAAGGGTTCAACATTGCTGTAAAGATCATTCCTTTTCTTGTAGCTATCCTGGTAGCTATAGGGGTATTCAGGGCTTCCGGCGCCATGGATTTTCTTATTGCTTCTGTAGCTTCATTTTTTCAATGGATGGGACTGGATACACGTTTTACAGGAGCATTGCCTGTGGCCCTTATGAAACCACTTAGTGGCAGCGGAGCAAGAGGTCTGATGGTCGATGCAATGGCAACACACGGTGCCGATTCATTTATTGGGCGGCTGGCTTGTACCATGCAGGGAGCTACTGATACAACTTTTTATATTATAGCTGTGTACTTCGGTTCGGTGGGTATAAAAAATACCCGGTATGCCGTAGGTTGCGGACTTCTTGCCGATTTTGCGGGTCTGCTGACAGCTATATTGACAGGATATCTGTTCTTTGGCTAAAGAAAAAAACCAGGATGAAATCACTGAAAAATGGAAAAGTGAGTATATAAATGGAATATTGTCTGTTTTAATGAGATATAGCGGTTACCTGATGATATTGTAACCTGTATTCTACTGTGAATACTATTCAGTTGATGAATTATGAACAACAAGCAACTTGCAGAGAATATATTTTTAGCCGGAATCAGATCAGTTTTACCTGGCCGGCTGATAGAGGATATTTTTTCTTATAAAGGTTCTGTTTTAAGGATAGGGCATCTCAGCTATGATCTTGCCAGTATAAAAAATGTCTATATTCTGGGAGCCGGAAAGGCTAGTGCTGCAATGGCACATTATGTTGAATATATTCTGGACGACAGGATAAAAGATGGATTTATTGTCACTAAATATGGATTTTTTTGCAAACTCAGATATATCAGAGTTATGGAAGCCGGACATCCTGAACCTGACATAAACAGTTTCAGGGCTTCTGATGAAATCCTGCGTATTGCTGATAAGGCTGACGAAAATGACCTGATTATTTGTTTGTGGTCAGGAGGAGGATCATCTCTTCTGGCTGATTATCCTGCCGTATCTTCGCCTGAAGATGTTATTTGTATGTATAAATTACTCGTGAAAAGTGGTGC
>DAINPM010000038.1:0-21280 GCA_036743455.1 Bacteroidales bacterium
TAAACTTAATGTTTATAAAAGTGTTTTCCATGTATTTTTATTCATTCTTTTTTTATAATCTTGAATAATAATAATAATAATACACCTGTTAAATTTAATCCATCCTGTTATGAAGCCACTTATTATCACATCGTTTGTTTTGTTACTTCTTATACCACACAGCTTAGTATGCCAGGATATTTTGCTTACTGATCTTAGCTGCGAGCATAAAGTGAATCCTGTCGGACTGGATAATACGCATCCACGCTTTTCATGGAAGATAAAAGCTGCGGCGAATAATTTCCGTCAATCTGCCTACTCAATAAGGGTTTCTTCTTCTCCTCGTTTCAGATCGTCTGCCATAATATGGAATTCAGACAAAGTAATGTCTGACGAATCAATACTTCAGCCTTACCAGGGTCCTCCCCTGGTGTCAGGACAGAGATATTACTGGCAGGTAAGAATATGGGATAAGGAGGACAGAAGATCGAGATGGAGTGATGTAGCATACTGGGAAACAGGATTATTAACATCAGCAGACTGGAAAGCCAAATGGATAGAGATTGAAAATGACACAAACAGATACTCTCCTTCTCCTTATTTCCGGAAAGAGTTTGAGCTTACAAAACCTGTCGAAAAAGCCACTGTCTATGCCAGTGCTCATGGTTTGTATGAGCTGCGAATAAACGGCAGAAAGATCGGAGATCAGGTTATGACTCCCGGGTGGACTTCTTATGGGAAAAGGTTGCAGTATCAGGTATATGATGTCACCGATCTCATTAAAACGGGCAGCAATGCCCTGGGGGCTTTTCTTGGTGACGGGTGGTACAGGGGAACTCTTGCCTGGGGCAATAACTGGGCTGTTTATGGAAAAAGATTAGGCCTTATCATTCAACTAAGAATAATTTATACCGACGGAAGTGAAACATTAATCATAACAGATGAATCATGGAAAGCAAATAATGACGGACCTGTCAGGATGAATGATTTATATGACGGGATAATATATGATGCACGAAAAAATCTTACCGGATTTGATATGCCAGGGTATGATGATTCCGGATGGAAAAACGTTATTACTTCATCTTATCCACACCTTTTAACAGCATCTGAAGGTCTTCCGGTGAGAAAAATTGAGGAGATCAAGCCGGTAAAAGTATTCCGCTCACCTAAAGGAAGCCTTCTGGTAGATATGGGACAAAATATGGTTGGATGGATAAGGCTGAAAGCTAGCGGGCCCACAGGTACAGTGATAACCGTCAGGCACGCTGAGGTTCTGGATAAATACGGGGAATTTTATACTGATAACCTTAGGGCAGCAGATGCAACTATGAAAGTGATACTTGCCGGCAGCGGTGAAGAATACTTTGAACCTGTCTTTACATTCATGGGATTCAGATACCTTGAAGTGTCAGGATTTCCGGGAACACTCACTACCGATGATATAACAGGTATTGTGGTTCATTCCGACATGAGAAAGACAGGTTATTATGAGAGTTCAAACGAGTTGCTCAACCAGCTTCAGCATAATATTATCTGGGGACAAAAAGGTAATTTTCTGGATGTTCCCACCGATTGTCCCCAGCGTGACGAACGGCTTGGGTGGACAGGTGATGCTCAGGCTTTCTGCCGTACAGCTTCATTTAATTTTGATGTAGCTGCTTTCTTCGTCAAATGGCTTAAAGATGTCGCTCTTGACCAGAAAAAGGGAGGTGAAGTGCCAGATGTTGTACCTGATGTACTCAATCCTCAGAATGCCGTAACAGCAACACCATCAGCAGGCTGGGGAGACGTGGCAGTCATTGCCCCATGGACCATGTATACAGTGTATGGTGATAAGAAGATACTTGAAAATCAATATCCCAGCATGAAAGCTTGGGTGGAATATATCAGAATACAGGCAGGCAATGAATACATATGGGATGGAGGCAGTAAATACGGAGACTGGCTCTTTTATCATCCTCCTGTGAATAATCACTCCGAACCAGACGGACATACAGAACATGATTTTATAGCCACTGCTTTTTATGCTTATTCGGTGAAACTACTTGCAAAGACTGCAGGAGAACTTGGACGGCATGAAGATGAGAAAATATACAATAATCTGTTTGAAGATATTAAAAAAGTGTTTGTTTATGAATATGTTACTCCTGCAGGCAGGATTGGCACTAATTCACAAACATCCTACGTTCTGGCTCTTATGTTTGACCTTCTTCCTGAAGACCTGAGAGGAAAAGCAGCCAGCTTTCTGGTTGATGATATCAGAAGCCGTGATACTCACCTCTCAACAGGGTTTCTCGGAACACCTTTCCTTTGTCATGTGCTTTCTGATAATGGATATACAGATGTAGCTTATGACCTTCTTCTGCAGGAGACTTATCCGTCATGGTTATATCCCGTTAAGATGGGAGCTACTACTATCTGGGAAAGATGGGATGGCCAAAAAACCGACAGCACTTTCCAGGATCCGGGAATGAATTCGTTCAATCATTATGCTTATGGAGCAATAGGCGACTGGATGTACAGGATTTCTGCAGGAATAGAAGCCGGAACTCCCGGATACAAACATGTCATTATACAACCACACCTGACTGCAAAAATGGATTATTCCAGAGCATCATTTGACAGTCCCTATGGCACTATTAATTCAGGATGGGAAAGAAAAGAGGGGAAAATAATGCTTAAGGTTACAATACCGGCAAATACAAGCTCAACAATCCTAATACCTGTATCTGATCCATCAGTTATTCTTGAGAACGGAAAACCTGTGATTAATGATTTTGAAAGCGATACCGGAGTAAGAAATAATATTATTTTTGCGGACAGAGATGTTGTCCGGCTTCAAAGAGGTTCCGGAGAATATATTTATGAATTCACGGAACAATAATACCGGTATTTAAAAATGATTACAGGAAATTATCCGGGCGAATTTGCCGCCCTGCTGACAGCTGTTTTCTGGACTGTCACTGCTATTGCTTTCGAATCTGCCAGCCGCAGACTGGGTTCATTACAGGTAAATCTATTGCGTCTGATAATTGGTTTTATATTTTTAAGCATTTACACCCTTATCCGAAGACACTATCTTCTTCCTCTTGATGCCAGTCCTGAAAATTGGATATGGTTAACCCTTTCAGGTCTGGTTGGATTTGTCTTTGGAGACCTGTTTTTGTTTAAATCTTATACAATTATAGGATCGAGATTTGCCATGCTGATAATGACACTTGTACCTCCTATAACAGCATTCTTCAGCTGGATAATTCTTGGGGAACGACTTAAACTACTTCATTATGCAGGAATGTTACTAACTTTTACCGGCATATTTATCGCTATTTTTAACAGAAACGGCAGTGGTGAAAAGTTGTCTCTTAAACTTAAACCACTTGGTATTTTATATGCTTTCGGAGGTGCTGTGGGACAGGCTTTGGGACTGGTTTTGAGCAAATTTGGACTGGTTGATTATGATCCTTTTGCTGCAACTCAGATAAGAATACTTGCAGGTATTGCAGGATTTGGAGTTCTCATCTCAATAATGGGAAGATGGAACAGAATTATGACATCTCTTATAGATGTCCGGGGAATGAAATCACTTACTCTGGGAGCATTTTTCGGGCCTTTTCTTGGAGTTTCATTCTCACTGGTTTCAGTTAAGTATACACAGGCGGGAATTGCTTCAACGATAATGGCTCTTGTTCCTATCATGATAATATTACCAGCTGTGGTTCTTTATAAGGAAAAGGTTACTTTTCCGGAGATAGCAGGAGCATTCATCAGTGTTGCAGGAGTGGCATTGCTGTTCATATAAAATTATCAAAAAACAATGAGTCCGGATGAATTAAGAGAAATAATTCCTGTCGGAGAGCTGAAATTTTCTGCCTCCAGATCTGGTGGTCCGGGAGGTCAGAACATTAATAAAGTGAATACTAAAGTAGAGCTCAGATTCAATATCTTAAAATCTCCTTCACTGTCTGATACAGAAAAAGATCATATACTGAAGAAACTTGTAACGAGAATAAATAACGAAGGTGTTTTGATTATTACAGCCCGGTCGGAAAGAACACAACTAATGAATAAGAAAAAAGCAGAAGACAAATTTTACAAACTTATTGCCAAAGCCCTTACAATATACCCTGAAAGAAAATCAACCACTCCTACTAAGAGCTCAAAAATCAAAAGAGTGGAGGGGAAAAAATTACATGGACAAATTAAAAAACTAAGAAAAAAAACCGATTTAGGTCAGGAATAGTAAACTGACTGTTAAAAAAAAGAGTTGACTGTTAATATTTCTGATGCTCAGGTGGTACAACGTATTTACAGATTATATATTTTCGCACCAATTTATAAAAACGTAATTATTAATTTAAAAACTATCAATTTTAAAAACAAACGATGATTAATTTCATCACCCGCTATGAACGCTAACATAAATGAGGGTCCGGCACTCCACTGTGAGAGCCGCCTCGTGGGTTGTTCTTCAGATGAAGAACCTGGCGCGAAAACCATGTTTTTTTCGCAAAACGAAATCCCAATAAAGTTAGTTAGCACTCGAAGTTCCGGGTTTATGCACCGCTACTTCCCCCTAACAACTCTTGATTCCTGGAATGATTGGAAATGGCAGCTCAGAAACTCTATTACGGGTATTGACGAGCTAAAGAAAATCATGAAGCTGTCACAAAAGGAGATCATGGCTATTAACAACCTGAAGGGTCGTTTGCCTATGCGGATAACACCGTATTTTGCTTCACTTATTTACAGGACAGGTTACGCCCATCCGCTACGTAGAAATGTCATACCGGTAGTTGAGGAATTATTACAGAATCAAAATGAACAATCAGATCCTTTGCACGAAAAAGCTTTTTCTCCAGTAAAAGGTATAGTTCACAGATATCCTGACAGGGTTCTTTTTACCGTAACACAGGTATGTTCCAATTATTGCCGGTATTGTACACGTTCACATTCTGTAGGCAAACTGGATAAATTAGGAAGAAATGATTACGAAAAAGCTTTTGCTTACATCGCATCGCATAAAGAAATAAGGGATGTTTTAGTTAGTGGAGGTGATCCTCTTACTCTTAATGATGAAATACTTGAGTTTATACTATCCAACATAAGGGCAATAAAGCATGTTGAGATAATCCGTATAGGTACAAGAATACCGGTAGTTATGCCTATGAGAATAACGGACAATCTGGTAAACATGCTCAGGAAGTACCACCCTCTTTACCTGAGTTTACATTTCTCCCATCCTGAAGAGATAACAGAAGAGTGTGCAGCAGCCTGTAATAAACTGGCAGATAATGGATTTCCACTTGGAAGCCAGACAGTCCTTCTAAAAGGCATTAATGATAACGTTTCTGTAATGAAAGAGTTGATGCATAAGTTATTAATGATAAGAGTAAGACCGTATTACCTGTATCAGTGTGATCTCATTCCCGGTTCATCTCATTTCAGGACTTCAGTTCGTAAAGGCCTTGAAATTATTAAAGGGCTAAGAGGCTTTACAAGTGGTTATGCAGTTCCTACTTTTGTTGTTGATGCTCCCGGTGGCGGAGGCAAGATACCTCTGTTGCCTGATTATGTTGTAGAACATACTAAAGAAAAGATAGTCCTGAGGAACTATAAAGGGGTAATATGTGAATACCCTGAAAAATAAAAATCTCAATGAAGATAGGATTAACTTATGACCTTCGGTCATGGTATCTTGACCGTGGGTTTTCCCTGGAAGAAACTGCTGAATTCGATAAGCAGGAAACTGTTAATGCGATAAATGACGCGCTTGTTGCCATGGGTTTCGAAACAGAGGCTGTGGGTAATTGTTTTCAGCTCATTGAAGCACTGGCAGTGGGGAAACGATGGGATCTGGTGTTTAATATAGCAGAAGGATTGTATGGAGACGGAAGAGAGTCAGTAATACCTTCAATACTTGATCAATACAGGATTCCCTATGTTTTCAGCGGACCAGTAATACTTGGAGTATCACTTAATAAATATCTGACCAGACTCATTGTGTCTGCATCAGGAGTGCCAGTAAGTCCCGGCATGCTGATAACAGGAATAGAAGACATTGATAAATGCCAACTTGAATATCCCCTTTTTATTAAACCTGTTTCAGAGGGGACAGGAAAGGGAATAAGCGATCGTAATTTATTAAATACCAAAGCCCAACTTAGAGAAATGGCTGATTATATTATTAATGTGTATAAGCAACCTGCCCTTGTTGAAGAGTATCTGCCCGGAAGAGAATTCACAGTTGGTATTACAGGTACGGGAAAAGAAGCCTATGCTGTAGGTGGTATGGAAATATTATGTAAAGATAATAAGCCCTATTCAGTGGAAGTTAAGGAGAATTATCAGGATTACTGTGCTTATCTTCCACTTGATGAAGATTTATATAATAAATGTAAAAATGTGGCACTCCGGGCATGGAGTGCACTCGGAGCAGCTGATGCCGGAAGGGTTGACCTTAAAACCGACAGAAATGGTAATATTTGCTTTATTGAAGTTAATCCTCTTGCAGGACTTCATCCTGTTCATTCGGATCTTCCCATTTTATCTAAAATGAATGGAACAGATTACCAGGCACTGATAGAAATGATCATGCGATCATGCATGAACAGACATAATCTAACGTATGACAGAGAAAAAGTGTTTTGTTATATATAATAAGCCGGGAAGGAATGCCCTGGCAGACGAGCTTGATGTACTAAATCAGGCAAATGAGATAAAAAAAGCACTGGGCAGTCTGGGAATTACAACTTACACAAAGGCAATTACCGGTGATTTTATGAATGAAATAGAGTCATTAGCTTCCGAAAAACCTGATTTCGTATTTAATCTGGTTGAATCAATTAATAATAAGGGGGAATTGTGCTATTTTATTCCGGCACTCCTTAATATGCATTCTATACCCTATTCCGGCAATACTGTTGAAGCTTTGTTTATAACAACAAGTAAAATACTCACAGGTAAGTTTCTTAGAAGAGCCGGAATACAGACTCCTGAATCATATTCACCGTCCCAATATGAAAAATTAAAGGCAGGTAAAAGATATATCATTAAGCCTGTTTGGGAAGACGGATCTTCAGGAATAACTCAGGATTCTGTTTTTACATGGTCACAAGGAAATATAAAGCGCTTACAGGATTTTGATGACAGTCACTGGCTAATAGAGGATTATATTGATGGCCGTGAGTTTAATATAAGTGTCTTGGCAGGCGAAAAAGGACCGGAAGTATTACCTCCTGCAGAAATAATATTTCAGAATTTTGGAGAAGACATACCCAGAATAGTGGATTTCAAAGCTAAATGGATTGAGGACTCTTTTGAATATAAAAATACTGTTCGCTGTTTCCCTGATAATGAAATAGATCCTGAACTTATGAAAAAAATATATACAATGGCACTTGAATGTTGGAGTATTTTTGGGCTGAAAGGATATGCACGTATAGATATGAGAGTTGATAATAATGATATTCCTTATGTTATTGAAGTTAATGCAAATCCCTGTATCTCTCCCGACAGTGGGTTTATTGCTGCATCAAAAAAAGCAGGGCTGGAATATACTGATCTGGTAAGGAGGATTATTAACGATATGAATAGCTGATTTATGACTATAGAGATAACCCGGGGTATTGACAAAAATGACCTTAATGAAATAGAGGAAATATTGAGATCAAGCGGATTCTTTTATGAATATGAGATAATAACTGCTTTGGAGATAGCTGTAGAAACAATTTCAAAAGGTTCTGAAAAAAGCGGATACCGCTGGATGAAAATCATTGATGATAAAAAATTGGTTGCTTTTGGTAATTATGGCAAAAATGCTTTTTCAACACACTCCTGGGAATTATACTGGATAGCTGTTCATAATAATTCAAGACATAAAAAACTAGGATCAAGACTCCTGCATGCAATAGAAAGTGATATAAAAAAAACCGGAGGTAAAATACTGTGGATTGAAACTTCCGGAAGACCATTGTATGCACCAACTGAAAGTTTTTATAAGAAAATGGGCTATACACTGCAGGGAAGCCTAAAGGATTTTTACGGTCCTGATGACCCTAAACAGATATATGCAAGATATCTGTAATTTTTATAGCCCAGAGAAGCAAATACAGGTTTAGACTGAATATGCATTCTGATTATTTTCACTTTCAGTATAAAAGGTTTATTTTGTGCTTCGGTATGAATGTAAGAATTGAAAGTAGTTGGAAAGAAAAACTTGCTCCTGAATTTAAGAAGGAATATTTTATCAGACTGACAGATTTTGTCAGACAGGAATACAAGACCAATATTATTTATCCTCCGGCCGGATTGATTTTCAATTGCTTTGATCTGTGTCCGTTTGACAACGTAAGAGCTGTGATAATAGGCCAGGATCCTTATCACGGTGCAGGTCAGGCCCATGGCTTGTGTTTTTCAGTCAGGGATGGAGTTGATTATCCCCCGAGTCTTATAAATATCTTCCGGGAAATTGAATCAGATATGGGTTACAAGCCATTCCCTTCAGGCAATTTAGCCAGATGGGCTTCACAGGGTGTGTTGCTATTAAATGCCACACTAACTGTCAGGGCTCATAATCCGGGTTCTCATCAAAGGAAGGGCTGGGAAGAATTTACGGATTCTGTCATTAACACACTTAACGAGGAAAGAGAAAATATTGTTTTTTTTCTCTGGGGTGCTTATGCACAGAAGAAAGGAGCATCAATAGACAGAACAAAGAATCTGGTTCTGGAATCTGTGCACCCATCACCACTCTCAGCATCTCGTGGCTTCTTTGGGAATAAACATTTCAGCAGATGTAATGAATACCTTCTGAAATATGGGCTAAAACAAATAGACTGGAGATGAGAACATCTGAATATCATTATTTTAATGATTCTGGTACGGGAATAATAATATAGAAAAAGACAACGCTATTTCAGCACCAGAGCTTCTTCAGGGATCACGTTATGGATCATAAGTGTTCTGTTGGTCATGTTGGAAATATATACCTCGTATGTGATTCTCATCTGTCCCTTATAATCCATATAAGTACTGTTCACTGTACCTGTAGTAAAAAGCTTCCCGTCTATTTCAGCACTTATCTCAGCTTTTGAAAAAGCTATATTTACACGCTGATAATCCGATACATTACCGGGATTAATAGTTCCCAGTTTTTTAATATTGCCTGTTGTATCACGAACTCCTGCTGTATTTATTACAACATTTGTAAATATCTCTTCCGTCTGCATATTACGGACTCTTACATCTGTTGGCCCTTCCGGTTCAAATTCAGTTTTTTTGCAGGCAGTCAGTAAATAAAGAAACACCATCAGAACAAGTAAATATTTTTTCATAAAGGAGTATTATTAAGTATCAATTTCAAACCGGAATGAAAGATAACAAATCTGATCCAGATGGTTTAAATAATTTCCATACTATTTGAAGGAATCCAGCCCTTATTACCATCGGACAAACGAATTTCGAACCATTCACCCACTTCATCCTCAATCATAACTTTTGTACCTTCATGCAGTACAAACAAATCGGTTCCGCTGTCATCAGGCGAACTTTTTCCATTCACCTGCGGTTCAAAAATAATAGCTTCCCGGGGTTTTGTTACAAGATTTCGGTTACGTACAGATAAAGACAGTGTTGAAAAGGATATAATAAATAATGCAAGTGCAAACCAGAAAGCAGCTACTTTAATATTATACTTTGAAGTGAAGAAATATAAAGAGAGAAACAAAAGAGAAAGAATAAATGCTGAAAGGCTTATTTTTGCCCAACTGTTTGTTGAGCGGGCAAGTGCAAGAAAATCATACCATCTAATGAAGAATAGTACAGGTATCTCTTCAAAACGATCCACCACCAATGTTCTGGCAATCTGTAAATTATAGTTTATATCTTCATCTCCTGGTTTACGTAAACGGGCTCTTTCATAAAACAGAACGGCTGATGGGATGTCGTTCATTTTGAAGTAAGTATTTCCTATGTTATACATAAGCTCTGCTGAACGGTAACCTGTATTATACAGATCAAGCCATGTTTGCAGAGCTTCCTCATAGTTTCCGGCAGAATATAAGTCTGTTCCCTCCCTGAATTTTTCACCTGGCAATGACTGTGAAAACGAATTCATATTAAAAGTCAGGATACATAACAATAATAATGATATTTTAAAGACTGTAAGTTTCATGTCTTATCCTATTGAATTTTCTATTGTTCGAATAAACTGTGAAGCTCCTTCATACAATTCTGAAGGTTGTATTTCTGTGGCTGAAGGAGCATAACGGGCATATTCGCAGGTATCAAGGATCTTTGTAAGTTGCTCCAGGGTTTCGCAGGATATTCCTTTTTCATTAAGAATATCTTTAACATTACCTTGTGTCAGGTTTGAAACAGGAATATTCAGTTTATCGCCCAGATAACCCCAAATTGCCTTGAGTATCTCTTCATGGAACCTGTCCATTTCATTATTCTTAAGACATACTGATGCTTCACGCAACCTCTTTACAGCAATCCTTCCGGCTTTACGATTTTTTACGGCAGCAATATCAGCATTTCGCCTGACATGTTCTCGTCTGACAAAAAGAACTGCAAAAAAAGCAAGCAAGGTGATCAGATAGATGCTGTAAAAAGAACGATTTGTTAAAATAATACCGGAAGATCTTTTTAGTTTGCCAGGTTTCTGTTTAATAAAGCGGATATCTTTCCCAACATATTTAACATCTTCTCCTGACCTGCCACCGTAAACAGTTATTCCCGATGAGTTCTCATCAGATCCTTTCCTTGCATAAAAGGTTGTTATACTTGTTCTCAACTTTTCATATCTGCCGGTTGAAGGGTTGAAATAGGAATACGTAACAGATGGAATGGTATATTCACCGTAGTGACGTGGAATAAGAAGGAACTCAAAGGTTCTTTGCCCTGTCATTCCATTTACAGTTGTTTTAATATTGTCAGTTATTTTAGGATCATACACCTCAAGGTCAGGAGATAATTTCAGATCAGGAGCTTCAGCCAGTTTAAGGTTACCGTTACCCGAAACAGTTATTTTGTATTCAACAGCATCGTTAACATTAACAGAGTCGGCCCCCAGTGATGCCTTAATGGATAAATTGCCTACAACTCCTGAGAAATCCTCTGGTTTATTTCCCGGCAATGGTTTCACTCTGATATTTACAGGCCGGCTGGAAACGGATCTTGGAATATTCTGGTAAGTAGAGAAAAAATCCCCAAAGAAAGGATCACTGCTTCCTGTTCTTTGTTGTACCAGTGCCGTTAACTGCATCGGTTCAATAGAAATATCACCGCTAATCTGCGGATAGAGAAGAAATCTCTGGATCACTCCTGTACCGTAGATGGTTCCATTTACATTTTCCTGTTTAAGGGAATTAAGCGGAGGTGTTTCAATGTCCGTTTTAAGAAAACCCGAAAAAGACGGATATTTGATTTCATTAATTCCTGACAAATTGATTCTGGTATAAATTTTAGCAGTTGCAACTACGGGTTCGCCAACATATACTTCTCTCCTGTTAACAATAAGGTCAAGAAAAAGCTCTCCTCTGACATTACTATTCCCTGTAGACTCATTCTGTGACTGCTCCGTATCGGATTGATTTCCTGCAGAAGGCATGTTGCCTCCAATTACTTCTATATGTACGGAATCAGAATAGTATGTTTTACTCTTCAGTGTAAAACTGGCAGGTTCCAGAACAAATTTGCCCTCTTCCATGGCCTGCAGGTAATAAACATAAGAATAAGCTGAATTTCTTGTTATTTTCCCATTAATTATCTGAGTACTTGAGCTGAAAGATGTCTGAGGGCCCATGAGTTTATGGAATCCGTCAAAAGAAGGGGCTGTAAACTGACCTCCTCCGGAATTAACAGTCCACGAAACAGTGAATTGCTGACCGGCTTCAACAACTGAGGGATATTCAGCCTCAACAGTAATATCCTGAGAGAATAAGGGAAGTGATATAATGAGAAATAAAAAATATGTAAGTAGTCTCTTCATCTGTAAAAAATTGAGTAATAAAGGCTGTCCGTTTTGTTCCACCTTATTATAACGCAATGTATATTAAGCAATAATGATTTAATCACCAGTTTTTTATAGTTTGCACTCTTGTTTTTGCTGCTTTCTCACGTTTAACTTTTTCCTGTACATCTTTTTCTTCGTTTTCCAGAGCCTTCAGAATTCTTTCTGCATCTTCCCTTGATATGGATTGTTGATCTTCACCATCCTCCGGTTGTTGCTCATCCTGTCTGTTGTTGTCTTCTCTCTCCTGTTCATTGTTTTGTTTTTGCTCGTCATCCTTATTATTATCCTCCTGTTGCTGATTTTGTTGCTGTTGTTGCTGTGGCTCCTCCTGTTGACGCAGTTTATCCTGAGCATAAGCTAAATTATATTTTGCCCTTACATTTTGAGGATCAAGCTTAAGTGATTCCTTATAAGCTTCAATACTTTCTTTCAGCTTCTCATTCATTAGAAGTGAATTGCCAAGGTTATACATACTTTCGGCTTTCTTCTTTTTATTATCAGTCATCCGGTAGTGTTCCATAAAATGTTTACCGGCGTCCTCAAATTTATTCTGTTTATACAAGGCATCACCTACATTGAAAACAGCTTTCTCCGATTCTTTATTGTCACTCAGGGCTCTTCTGTAATATATTTCTGCTTCGGAGAATTTCTCGTTTTTGAATTCTCTGTTTCCCTGTCTTATAAATTTTCTGTCACTCTGCCCATACAACTGAGTCGAAAGAAAAGATAAGACACAGGTAACCAATATAATGGCAAATTTGGCTTTTTTTATTGATGTATTCATATTATCCATTTTGCCTGTTTTAATTAAATTTTGACTTTAAATAATTTTATACCGGATAGTTTTCTGTTCTTTCTGTCCATAATAATAAAGTCGGTCATAAGTAGTATGAGAGCAAGTACTGTGAATATCTGGAACTGGTCATTATATTCAGTATACATAGTACTTTCTATTTCCTCCTGTTTCATTTTTCTTATCTCTCCGAATATTTGCTCAAGACCTATATTTGAACTGCTTGCTCTGACATAACTGCCTCCTGTAACAGCGGCAATTTGCTTCAGTATATCCTCATCCAGTCGTGTGATGACAGTATTTCCCTCCCTGTCGGTGAGGTAGTCCATAGTTCTGCCTGAGGTTAGTGGTACAGGTACTCCTTCTACTGATCCTATTCCTATTGTATGAATTATTATTCCTCTCTCTGCTGCGTCCTGCGACATTGACATGGGATCATCTTCATGATTTTCTCCGTCAGTGATTATTATCATGGCTTTGCTCTTATCTTCTCCAGGCGAAAATGATTTCATACCAAGATCTATTGCAGCCCCAATCGCTGTTCCCTGTTTTGGGACTATATCGGTGTTTATGGTAGAAAGGAACATTTTGGCAGAGATATAATCTGCTGTGATGGGTATCTGTGTGTAAGCATCACCGGCAAAAACGATTAGCCCTATCTTATCGTTTTCCAGATTATCAATAAGTCTTGACAAAGCTTGTTTGGCCCTGGTAAGACGGTTAGGCCTTATGTCTTCTGCCAGCATTGAATTGCTTACATCAAGAGCAATAATAACTTCCACACCTTGTCTCTTCACTTCCTCCAGTCTTGAGCCAAACTGAGGACGCGCAAGGATGATTATAAGAGTAGCAAAAGCTATTAGTTGAAAGAAAAATTTCAAATTGGGCCTTATATTGGAGAATTCTGGCATAAGTCTTCTGATAAGGGACATATCTCCGATTCGCTTTAAAGCTCTCTTTTTTCTGGCTTCATTGAGGATCCATAAGAGAAGCATCACCGGCAAAAGAAGCAAGAGGTACAGAAAATCAGGATTTGCAAATCTGAATAACTGCATAATGTAATAATTAAGTGATGTTTTTATATATAGTGTTACGGATCAATATTTCCAGTGCAATAAGGATAAGAGCAAAAAGTGCAGGTAGTAGGTATTTTTCTTCTTTTTTCATAAACTGATGTACATCAATTTTCGATTTTTCCAGCTGATCAATTTCATTGTAAACCTCTACCAGTTTATTATTATCCGTAGCTCTGAAATATTTTCCGCCTGTTTTTTCTGCAATATCCTGCAATATTTCCTCATCTATTTCTACAGGAATATCCTGGTATTGTATACCGAAGGGTGTTTGTACTGGATATGGAGCTGTTCCTATAGTACCTACACCTACAGTATATACTCTTATCCCATAAGTTTCTGCAATATCTGCTGCTGTTGACGGAGCTATCTCACCCCGGTTGTTGACACCGTCAGTGAGAAGAATAATAACTTTACTTATTGCATCAGAATCCTTAATTCTGTTTACTGCCAGGGCAAGCCCATTCCCAATGGCAGTTCCGTCCTCTATCATCCCGCTCTGTAACTCTCTCATGAGGTTTATAAGTACGGCATGATCGGTTGTAAGAGGACATTGTGTAAAACTTTCTCCACTGAAAACGACAAGTCCTATCCTGTCGTAAGGGCGTCCTGATATAAATTCTGTAGCTACATTTTTGGAAGCTTCCAGCCTGTCCGGTTTAAAATCACGGGCCAGCATACTTCCTGAAATATCCATAGCCAGAATTATATCTATACCTTCTGTTTTAATATTATGAAATCTGTCTGTTTTTTGAGGACGTGCAAGTACTATAATGAGTAATCCCATAGCTACTACACGCAGACTGAAAAGTATGTGTCTGAGATAATTACGGAATGTCTTGCCGGTGTTTACAAAAGAATGCAACCCCGGAAGCTGTAGTGAGGAAGAAGTTCTGGACTGTCGCAGTACATAGAAGGCTACCATCAAGGGTAACAGTAATAAAAACCATAGTAAAAGAGGCTGTGAAAAAGTAATGTCTTTCATTCTGCACCTCCTTCCTTCTCTTTCTTTATGGAAACAGCTTCAGTTGATTTTTCTTCTTCTGCAGTGTCTTCAACAAATTTCCATACATTGGAGAAATGATTTTCATTATCGGAAGCCTGTGGTTGATATTTGGCAAATTTCACAAGATCTGATGCAATAAGAACTGATTCCAAAACAGAATATGACTCATTCTTTTTTAGACCTGATCTGATAAGGGCAGCAAGTGTTTCAGAAGTCGTCATTTCGAGTGCATAAATACCGAAGCGATTCTCAATATACTGACGAACAATCTCTGTGAGACATGAATAATATTTTTTTATCTCACCTTTTTGCCATATTTCATTCTCCTGCAGTTTTTTCAATTCACGAAAGGCAATCACATGGGCTGGTTCAGTTGGCTTAGGAAGAGTCATTTCTTCTTCATCTTTCCTCAGGCGTCTGATCAACAGGAAGATACCATATCCCAGTAATCCTGCCAGTGCTGCCATCAAAAACCAGGGCAGTAATTCTCCTACAGTAATTGGAGCTCTGTATGGTTCAGTAATATCATATATAAGAGCTGTAGTATCAGCCGGAGCAGTATTGAATCTTCGTACCTGAAGCTGGCTGTAATCAGAATAAAAACGTTTCATACCTGTCCCATCGCTTATCCCGGCGTACACGGGAGGTACCATATAAAAACCAGAATCAAAAGATGTTATCAGGTATTTGTTAATTATTTTTAACCTGTCATCCGGGGTAGAAGTGGTATCTGAATAAGGTCCGGAAATGATTTCAATATTTTTTGTTATTGTGTCACTGAATTGCTGAACATCAAGCTTTAAACCTGAAGGCTGTTCAACCTTTATAGTAAAATATATCTGATCACCCAGATAAATCTCTGTTGAATCAAAAGCAGTGGTGATGGAAATGTCCTGACCATTAAGACCAGTAATCGCATTTGCCAGAATGAAGAATAAAATAAGTCCTCTCCTGTTCATTTTCATCTGCTTTCAAATAATTTTATCAGAGGTTTAACATAATCTTCACCGGTACATATAGAAGTTGAATCAACTCCACATCTTCTGAAGAGGTTTTTTATTTCCAGGCTGTGTTCATGCCACCATTTAGCATATGTTTCTCTGATGTTTTTGGATGAGGTATCCACCCATTTTTCAGTACCGGTTTCTGAATCAACAAAATTAATAAGTCCGATATCAGGTAAAGATGTTTCAACAGGATCATATACCTTAACAGCTACAATATCATGTTTATTTGAAGCAATACGGAGGGCTTCTTCAAAGCCTGGTGCAATAAAATCAGAAATAATAAATGCCGTACAACGTTTTTTTATCGCATTTGTAAGAAATCTTAAGGGATCATCAAGGCTTGTAAGACGGCTTTTCGCCTGAAAATCCAAAAGTTCCCGGATAATCCTTAGAATGTGTTTTCTTCCTTTTTGTGGTGGGATAAAACGTTCCACCTTATCAGAAAAAAAGATAACTCCAATTTTATCGTTGTTGGAAATTGCAGAGAATGACAAAACAGCAGCCACCTCAGTCATAACATCTCTTTTGAAACCTGTTGTCGTTCCGAATATCCCGGACCCGCTTACATCGATCAACAGCATTACGGTAAGCTCTCTTTCTTCTTCAAATATTTTTATATATGGGTGATTGAAGCGGGCTGTCACATTCCAGTCGATATTCCGTATATCATCTCCATACTGGTATTCACGTACTTCACTGAAAGCCATTCCCCTGCCCTTGAATGCACTATGATACTCCCCGGCAAAAATATGTCTGGTCAGTCCTCTTGTTTTTATCTCTATCTTACGTACTTTCTTTATTAAGTCAGCAGTTTCCATTCAGAAATTATTAAGGGACCTCAACAACATTTAAGATTTCAGCTATTATCTTATCCTGGTTTATATTCTCTGCTTCGGCTTCATATGTTAGTCCTATCCGGTGTCGCATTACATCAGGGCATACAGCTCTCACATCTTCCGGTATCACGTAGCCTCTGCGGCGAATAAAGGCATAAGCTTTGGCAGCCAGAGAAAGGTATATAGAAGCCCTGGGAGACGCCCCATAAGATATCATGTTAGAGAAAGCAGGCAACCCGTATTTATCGGGTTCGCGACTTGCAAACACTATACTGAGAATATAGTTTTCAATTTTTTCATCCATATAAACTTCCCGGACGACTTCCCGGGCTCTTAAAATATCGTTTGGTTTAATAACGGTACCTGTTTTAGGGAAATCTTTTGCCAGGTTCTCCCTGATAATTAGCCTTTCTTCTTCAAGAGAAGGATAATCAATGAGCACTTTCATCATAAACCTGTCTACCTGTGCTTCAGGGAGTGGATAAGTACCTTCCTGTTCAATAGGGTTTTGAGTGGCCAGCACAAGAAAAGGAGCATCCAGATAAAAAGTCGATTCCCCAATAGTAATCTGCCGCTCCTGCATCGCTTCCAAAAGAGCACTCTGTACTTTTGCCGGTGAACGGTTTATTTCATCAGCAAGAATAAAATTAGCAAATACAGGTCCCTTTTTGACAATGAATTCCTCTTTTTTCTGGCTATAGATCATCGTTCCAATAAGATCTGCAGGAAGAAGATCGGGAGTGAACTGTATCCTGCTGAATTTTGAATCGATGATAGCAGCAAGAGATTTTATTGCAAGGGTTTTTGCCAGGCCCGGAACCCCTTCAAGGAGAAGGTGTCCATCAGCCAGCAACCCTATCAGAAGACTGTCTGTTAAATGTTTCTGCCCGATAATGACTTTATTCATCTCCATCCTGATGATATCAATAAAGGCACTCTCTTTTTCAATTTTTTCATTTAACAACCTGATATCGGAAGTATGCTCCATAGTATAAAGTTTTAAGGTGCAAAATTAACAAAATGAGTACAGCAAATACAATATTCCTCCTTAAGTGATTATATGGTACAAAAGAACAAGCACAATTAATAAGGAGGTGTTAATGATTGTTAAATTAGTGTTAAAAAGACTCCACAGATAATGGATTTCCGGCTATTCCTGAATATGCAGAGCTTCTGTATGCAAGAATAAGGATCAATGGCATAAAAGCAGTATTAAAACCCTGTGAGAAAAATACCTGGATAAGCAAGGCCGCAATGCAGAGAAAGAACACTGCTCTGAAACAGAAATACCATTTTTTGTTCATAATGACAGCCAACAGGCAGAATACAACAAAAGGACTGAGCCATATTATATTAAGGTTCCATTTTAATTGGGAATGGTCAGTAAAGAAATTGGCAAAGATCATCAACAAGGCAAGAAGTGAAAAGAAGGAGAAGAATACTATGTCGGCTGCTTTTACAACTGTTCTGTTTCTTACGATCCCATAAAACACGAAGATGACTATAGTGAGCACAGAGAAAACAAACAAGGGTGATGAGAAAAATGTTATATTATTTTGTGGAGTGTCAAAGTCAAGTATTCTTTTTGGATTTGACAGAAGAGGTATCATTTTTCCGCTTCTCCTGACGACTGCATCCGAAAGCTCTTCCTGCATCTCAACAGGAAGAAACATTCTGCCACGCATATCAGCTTTTTTCTCCGAAGGTGTGCCCAGCAGCAGATCAATACCAAGATTAAGCCATGCATACTGCTGGTGATATTTACGGGCCATATTTCTGTATGACACAACCTTACGGGAATCATCAGGAGGATAAATGAGAGCATTTCCTGTAACTTTTTCAATGAGATCCCTTATCCTTGTTGAACAATTATCATAAAAAAAATCATAAAGGTATTTTGCATTTTCAGGCTTAATATTCTCATTTATGAGTTGTAAAAGCCGGATCTTTTCCTCAGAATCCAGATTGATCTCCTGAATATCCATCCAGCGTTCTTCACGCAGATACTCTTCCCTGAAATTGTCGAAAGTAGTAGCCGCAAGCATATAATTTAACCTGCCTCTGGCAAATTTCCAGACAAAATGTGGTGCTTCAAAATCAAATACACCCCAGTTATAAACAATATCAGTATTATTTTCAGGAATAAGAACTCTGATAGCACTGTGACCATACATCGAGTATGTCTCTGTGCCTGGGCCACAGGTAATGAGAAAGATCCGTATTTCTGGAGAAATCGTCTGAGATTTAAGAGTATTGAAAGAAAAAAAGAGCATTACTACCAGCCCCAATAAAACCTTTTTCATAACCAGCCTTTTAAGTGTATAACCCTGCGAAAATGCAAATTAGTATTGAAATAACAGCAATTATTATCCACATTTTTGAATTTGTTATAATTAATACTCCCTGTATTTCAATGACAGAATAAATATCTTTGGAAAAAGATAAAAAAAGATTTGCATCTTTAAGCCCTGGCATTATCAATTTAAAGCCTTTAAAACAAATCCGAATGGATACTTTGGATATTTTAAGAACTTTAAAATTTTTACCCGGAATCCTGCTTGGCTTAACCATCCATGAATTCAGCCATGCCTTTGTTGCCACGAAATGTGGCGACACAACATCCAAAGACCAGGGAAGGGTAACACTGAATCCTTTGAAACATATTGATCCATTTGGTTTTATGATGTTACTTGTTGCCGGATTTGGCTGGGCAAAACCTGTCCGTTTCAATGAAAAAAATCTTAATAATCCCCGGACTGACATTATGAAAATTGCTGTGGCAGGTCCTTTCTCAAATGCTCTTACAGCTATAATACTAACACTGATATTTGCAGTGATTTATAAAATATATCCTGGAAACTATAATTCTATAACCTCAGAAATATTTATTTATTCAATATATATTAACTGGGGATTGTTTATTTTTAACCTGATTCCCATCCCTCCTCTTGATGGATCGCATCTTTTGCTCAATTATTTCCGGCGTTATCCTAAATTATATATGATATTGTATAAATACGGATCTTTCATTTTACTGGGACTTATTTTAGGATCTGTTTTTACAAGTATAAATCTTTTTCCTATTTGGCCTGTCATAGAATTCTTTGGCAAGGGTTTTTTAGTACTTCTCGGAGTGCCTGTTTAATTTAAAAATAAACACATAGGCATCAGATAATATCATGGTACCAAATCACTTTCAGGACCAGAATCATTAATAAATGGTTGAGGTCAAGTACAAGTTATACTTTTTGATCAATTTTTCTGGACTGATAGAAAGACAAGAAATAAAAAATAATTTTTTAAAAAAACAGAATTTTGTAATTTGTGAAAAATACATTGATTGTGAGATTTTTTTTATTCATAATATTCATAATTATCCCGGGATTTATTATGCCACAGACAGACAAGTTTGAGGCTGCAAGGCTTAAAATGGTTAAAACTCAGATTGAGGATCGTGGTCTTACCAATACTGATGTACTTGAAGCTATGAAAAAGGTTCCAAGGCATCTGTTCGTTCCCAGGGCTTATCAGGATGAAGCTTACAATGATTACCCTCTTCCTATTGGTTATCAGCAAACAATTTCTCAACCATTCATTGTAGCTTACATGACTAATATTGTGAAACCGGGGAAAGAGATGAAGGCCCTCGAGATAGGAACTGGTTCAGGATATCAGGCAGCTGTGCTTGCAGAAATAGTGGATCATGTATATACAATTGAGATTATCCCTGAACTTGCAAGAGAATCAAGTGAGAGATTAAAGGAACTGGGATATCAGAATATTACATGCAAATATGGAGATGGGTACCAGGGTTGGTCTGAACATGCACCCTTTGATATTATTATTATTACCGCTGCAGTCGAAAATATTCCACAACCATTGATAGATCAGCTTGCCGAAAAGGGCAGAATGGTTGTTCCTGTTGGTAAACCACACTCTGTTCAGGAATTACAGCTTATAACAAAAAAGCATGGGAAAATCAATATCAGGCACCTTACTCTCGTAAGATTTGTTCCATTTATGCGACTATAAAATCTCTTTTAAGTGCAGAGTATTAAAACCTCACATTGTTAAGCTAAAGAAACTGACGAGTTTGTAACACAATACTTATAAGCACATTAACCCAATATGTTATTTCTAAATAAAGCTTTAAAAAGTAGTGTTGAATGTGGTTTAACAAAAATTAACTTAATTTAAGGAACCCTCCGGTCTATAATACGTATTTTTAAGAAATTATTGGGGCGGGATAAGCTCTGAAAGGTTTTGTTGGCAAAGATTTTCCCTTTAACTTATTCTGCCCCATTAGTAATTTCTAATCCAATCAGACCAGTGCTAAGTCCTTTCTTAAACCTCCGACTACTAATGTTAAACATTCAGTAAGCACTGGTCTTTTCAAATGATAAACAAGTCTAATTCTAATCGCCAGAAAACAATTATTTCTGATTTCTTATAATTATATGACAATAATAAATCTGAAATTATTCCCGCTATAAGAAAGAAAAATAATCCTTTACACTTGCCGCTCACGAACTCGTCGCTACGCTCCTCGGTTCGAACGCTTTCCGGC
>DAINPM010000039.1:0-20342 GCA_036743455.1 Bacteroidales bacterium
GATTTCCGGGCACATATCTCATAGGTATCCCGACAGCAGACAGAGTTGTTGTAAGGTGCTCATAAATAGTAAGGTTATCATAAGCAATATCACCGAGAGTGATGCCAAAAGAATAATCAGAACCCAGGAGTCCGGGGATAATATCCCTGGCGGTATAGAAAACTTCCTTATCGTCGCGTGTTTGAGTATCTCCAAAAACGAGAACGTCTATTTCATCCGCTTCTTCCGACGGGTATAGCGGGAAATCTACTGATGCAGGCAGTTTGCCTGTCGGATCAAGTCCTTTGTATTTTGTGCCCGTTGAACCGCCGGTGCTGTGAAGATAATAGAACCTGGGTATCTGGTTCTCATCAACAGGCACCATCCAGTTACGGGGCTTGATTACAAATATGGCACTGTTATCTCTAAGCGGAAGCACGTATTTTCCTCCCCTGTCGGTGACAACAATCTCCCTGCCGTTAGATACCGCGACATCCTTCAGGGCTTTGTCCTTTGATTTGTCAAAAAGCCCGTCAGCATCTTTGTCGTGAAATACGACTCCGCTTACAACCTGGTTATCTTGTCCGCAGAGCTGAGTGCTGCCTGCCATGAAGTAAAAGGACAGTAAAAATACAGCCAGTAGAGGAAAAAAAGTCTTTCTCATGATTATTAGAAATGATGACATGTAAATATAATATTTAAGCATCATAAAAGTCTTTATTTGCATTGATAAAACAGAATGTTATCGTATTTTTACGATAAGCACTGTGTTAAGAAACACTTTCATACACCACCCGGCATGAAAATAAGAAACAAGAACAACTATCCGGAGGAGGACAGGAAGATAGCACGTTTTGCGAAAGCACTTGGACATCCTGCGCGCATTGCGATACTCAGGCATCTTTCTTCAGCCGGCCCCTGCTGTTTCAATGATATTTCCAAAGAGATCCCTCTGGCAGATTCGACTGTTTCCCAGCATCTTACAGAATTACGTAGTGCCGGGATTATCCAGGGCAGCTTTGAGGCACCAAAAGTTATTTATACCATAAATCATAAGAACTGGAAACTGCTGAGAAAATATTTCAAGGAATTTACCAGGGGAGGGAGTACAAAAAAGGAGGCAACACAATAGGTCCCGGTTACCCTTGGTGTTATTATGGAATTTGAATATTATTTCCGTATTTAGTAAAAATACGAACGGGAATCAGATAAAGAACCGCAGAAAGCGTCATACTCTGTTTAAACTGACACCTTTTGCGGTTCTTTTTTATTACTTTCTGACAGTTAATTTACATATAATATCTTCCCGGCAATTCAGCCTTCCTTATTCACATTTAAGGTTTATCCTTTGTGCTTTTGCTGCCTCGGCGAAAGGTCCGTACAGGGCATTCCTGAAAGAGGCACATGCTGCAGCAGTATCTCCTTTACCGGCCTGGGCCACGGCAAGCTGATAATAAAATTTTGCTTTAGCTTCGGCATCACCCGTTTCCAGGTCGAGTCCTTTCTGTGCAAATTCAAGTCCCTTGTCAAAATTGTTCTTTTTATTGTAAGCATCGGCAAAGAAATAGAAAAGGTCCTTGTCTTCACCATATTTTGCAGCCTTATCAAGAAGTGCGAGAGCCTCATCCGTTTTTTCGGCCTGGAGAACCTGTGAACCTGCAGCACGGAAATATTCCAGTGCGAGGGCAGATGCCTGTTTAATTCTTGCATCATCTTTCCCTGCAACCATCTTACTCAGGAAGAGGTCTATTGTATTCTCGAAATTATCATTATCGGCCTGCACCCTGTAAACCAGTGCCTTATTATATATCGCAGTTATGTAACCGGGATTTATTGCGAGCAGGCTGTCGAAAGCAAGCAGGGCTTTATCGTATTCCTTTGTGGTGAAAAAGCCTGTACCCAGATTGTAATAACCTGATATCAGGAGCTTCTGAGCATTTTCTTTATTGGTGTCACTGCCGTATTTCTCAGAGGCGGCCATAGCCGTTTTTGAAGCTTTTATAATTTCAGCAGCGGGTTTCTTTTCACTCAAGAGGTTTGAGGCGGCACGTACATATAATCCGGGAAGTATCTGCACAGCCTTCTGTTTAAGGTCGGCTGCTTCTTCTCCCAGAGCATCTGCAAGAGTGATAACTTTTTCGAAAGCTTGAATGGCTGATCCGACATCTGTTTTGATGGCCTGTGCTCCTTCATTGTATGCTGCAATTACATCATTTCGTCCCTGTCCGTTAAGTTGTCCGCTTACAAGCGCCGTAAAAACAACGACAGCAGCTGTAATTTTAGTGATTTTCCTGTTCATAATTGTTTGATTTATTTACTTATTCAACATTTTTCTGTTTTCAAAGCCGGTAAAACTAAAAAAATTATTTTAACCGTCAAGGCAATGACGGAATTTTGTTAGTTGTTCATCATTTATCAGAGTAATTATTATGTGCTGAATAACCTGTTGGGCCTGTCCCATTTTATTCGTGCCGCATACACACTTCCGTCGCTTCCGTACTTGTCGCATCCTTCAGGTTGCATCCATTCTGAAACCGTTACCCAGGTTTCGTCGCGACTTACATCCGTAACACCGAAATTTCCCAGCCTGGCGCCCCTTTCGGGAACGAGAATAACTTCGGTGCTCCGGATTATCCTTAATGTTCTGGTGTCGACCTGAGCCATGAACAATGGAGCACGATGCCGGAACACGTGATCATTACCTGCCCCCCGTCGTGTATATACAAGGAACAGCCCGTCGCTGTGCGTCACCCAGTGCTGCTGGGTGTTGTAATTGCCCAGCCCGGCACCATCATCAAACATCCATGGTTTAACCGGTTCATAATCAAGGCCATTAGTGCTTTTTGAAACAAATCCCATCTTGTCGTTACGTATGGTAAGGAAATATGTACCGTCGAATTTGGTAATCGACGGCTCGCCAAGTCCGCGTGTACCATCTTCAATCCCGGTTTCGGTACCGTGTTGTATATATCTGAGATCTGTTCCGTCGAAAGAACATCTTAGAACGGTGACTTTCGAATTTGATCCCGGGGGAGTAAATGATACCGGCAGCAATATTGTTCCGTCGGGAAGGTCATAACGTTGTGTACATCCTGCACCGCAGTTATAGAATTTCATTTTATCCGGCATTTCAAGCTTCTTCCACAGAGACCAGCTTTTTGTATCATGATCATATACGGAATATGATGTGTGCCGGGGTCTTGGTGATACCACTTTCCATTGCGGAGAATAGGCAACAGTATGGCCTGTTCCAAGCAGACTACCCGTTTTACTGTGCCAGCGGGGCCAGAAATCACTGACAGCCACAGGGCGTTCAATCCCTTCGATAAGCTCCATTCGCGGAGCAAGTGCTGAAAGTTCTCCGGGAACACTCCAACTGCCACCAAGATCCTCCGTATGAAGCCCGTACATAGCCCTGAATACATCACTGCCCGCAAGATCGAGAATGTTCATTGTCATCACCACCACCGGTGGTCCTTTTTTCATTTGTGCAGGTATTATGCCGGCCCTGGGGTGACACCAGCATGTCTTTCCGTCATAAAGCCTGGCCGGAATATTAAGGTCCTTCCGGAAGGATAACTTTCTGTCTTGTTTTCTGTCCTCCTGAAAAAATTCTAATAATGGAATTGTAACCAGACTTACACTTCCGGCAAGAGTCCTGTTAACAAAATCTCTTCTTGTGATCATGATTGAAAAGCTAAGAAAACCTATCCGGAGCATCATATACTTCATTCCGGATGTAATAACTGTCAACTGCAATATAAAAAGAATATCATAAATTTGATCCTTACGAATTATCAGAATCGGGCAAATAATGGCCAATGTAATAATCGGCATTCATGGACTCGGCAACAAGCCTCCGGCAGCCCTGCTTGAAAAGTGGTGGATACTTGCAATGAAAGAAGGACTGAAAAACGGTAATTATAAAAGATACATGCCTTTCTTCGAACTGGTTTACTGGTCTGACATTATTCATCCGCAACCGCTCGATCCTCAAATAAAAGATCGTGATAATAAATTATTTATCGAGGAACCCTATACTGAAGCGCCTGAGGTTTTTCCTGCTGAAGATTATTCAATCCGGAAAAAAATTGTCGATTATCTGGGCAGGCAAATGAACAGGATATTTCTTAACGAAGATCTGAGCCTTAACTATTCTTTTATCTCCGATGCCATTATTAACCGTTATTTCAGGGATCTTGAGGTTTACTATTCAGACTGCATGATGACAGCGAACGGCAAAGAATGCAGTATAAGTGAAATGATACGTGAAAGACTGGCTTCGAAACTCAGGGCACACCGGAACGATAATATTATGCTTATTGGTCATTCCATGGGTTCAATAATTGCATTCGACGTACTCTCCTATATTGTTCCGGAAATAAAGATCAGCACATTCATAACAATCGGATCACCTCTGGGACTCCCGGTGGTCATCAGTAAAATAGCAGCAGAACATTATAGGAGAGCAGGATTGAAAAAACCTGTCAGAACCCCGCCGGGAATAACAGGGAACTGGTATAATTTTTCGGATATACTTGACAAGGTCGCTTTCAATTACCGTATTTCAGAACAATTCCCTGAAAATGAACATGGTGTAAAACCCGTCGACTTACTTGTAACAAATAAATACATTTACAACGGAGAACGAAATCCTCATAAATCGTTCGGATATCTGAGAACTCCCGAATTCTCCCGGGTGCTTAATGAATTCACAGAGGCCGAAAAGACAGGCCCCGGCAAGAGGATACTGCACAGGATGAAGGAATCATTCAGAAACATCAGATCGAGGATCTCCCCGGATGAAAAAGTATAAATGCCGTACAGGAATCTCTACTTAAGGTTCTCGTTGAAAAATCCCGATATCTTTTCAAAGAGATGTACCCGGGCTCTGCCTGCCATGTTGTGAGCGGCTCCAGGGTAGACAAAATAATCGAATTGTTTTCCCTGCTTTATCAGTTCATCCATCAGAGCAAGACTGTTCTGCCATACAACGGTATTATCATTGGTCCCGTGTATTATCATTAAATCTCCCCCCAGGTTTTTTGCATAATTCAACAGCGATGCTTTTTCATAGCCTTCCGGGTTTTTCATTGGCGTATCCATATATCTTTCTCCATACATCACCTCATACCATTTCCAGTCGGTTACCGGTCCTCCGGCACATGCTGCCCTGAATACACCCGGATTACGGAGCATCAGCGACAGTGACATAAATCCGCCATAGCTCCACCCGTCAACACCTATTTTATCAGTATCCACATAGGGGAGTGACTTAAGGTACCTCACTCCTGCCATCTGGTCGGCAATTTCCGTTTCTCCCAGCTGCCGGTGAATGATGCTCTCAAATTCAAAGCCCCTGTTTGCCGAACCTCTGTTGTCGAGGGTGAAAACCACAAAACCCTGCTGTGCCATGTAGTTCAGGAAAAAACCGGCCCCTCCCGTCCACGACCGGTTAATCATTTGTGCATGAGGACCTCCATAAACATACACAAGCACAGGGTATTTTTTCGAAGCATCAAAACCGACCGGTTTTATCAGCCGGCACCATAGATCCGTTTTCCCGTCATCGGCCTTTATTGAGAAAATTGACATTTCACCCGTCTGGTAATCACTATAGGGGTCGGCATCTTCCTTCAGCACCGAAATTACTTCTCCTTTCTTGTCGATAAGGTAATAAGCCCGGGCCATCTGCAGGCCGCTGAATACATCAATAAAATAATTCCTGCCATCCGAAGCCCTGATGCCGTGGACTCCTTCCCCGGATGTTATCTGCCGGGTTTTTCCGGATTTGACCTCTGTAATACAAAGATGTCTTTCAAGCGGACCTGCCAGCGTGGATTCATACCATACTGAACTCCCGGCCGGATCTGTGCCAATGTAATTTGTCACTTCCCACTCTCCCCGTGTCAGTTGTCTGACAAGGTTACCTTCCTTATCGTAGAGATACAGATGATTCCAGCCGTCGCGCCTGCTCTGCCATATAAATCCTGAAGCACCGTCACCAATGAAATGCAGTCCGTGCAAAGGCTCTACATACCTGTCGTTTTTCTCTTCAAAAAGAGTCTTTATAAGTTTTCCGGTATGAACATCATATTTGTTAACCATAAGATGATCCTGGTCGCGGTTCAGTATGCCGGCATAGATGAATTCCGACGACGGATCCCAGGTAACAGATGTTATATATTGGTTTTCAGATCCCTGTGTCTGAAGCCAGACTATCTCATTCTGAAGAGTGCTGAAGATACCAAGTTCGACTTTCTGGCTTTTCATCCCGGCCATCGGATATTTATCGGGTGCTGCTTTTGCAATTCGATCAAAAATATTGACAAGGGGATAATCAGTCACTTCTGTCTGATCGGTTTTGTAGAAAGCCAGGAGATTGCCGTCGGGCGACCAGTACATCCCTGCATTTATACCAAATTCATTCCGGGAAGGAACATACCCGTAAACAATGTCCGCATTCTCTTCATCAGTAACTCTGATGGTGTTACCGCCACATGCAATAAAAAGATTGTTTTCGATAGTATAGGCTGCATTAAGGCTTCTTTCGTCTATCGTTACGTTGTCTCCCCTGCTGTCGTACACATTTACACGTGTCAGAGAGCTGTTCCCGAAATCATATCTGTATATGACAGACCTGTCCCTGAACCAGAAGCGGTTTTCATCCATCCAGCTTATTGAAGGAAACTGCCTTAGCTCATCTTGTTTCTGATTCCTCAGCAGTGAATTCAGCATCCCAAGAGACAGAATGGTGTCTGCGACAGCAGGGGCCGAAGCCAGCTTCTGTATCAGCGAATTGTTTTCAATATATGTAAATGCATCGGTCCCTCCACGCCATGAAATTCCGTTGATTGATTCCGGAGAGAGGTCCCTGTTAAGGTAATCAGAAGCCGTGAAAAATTTTTTCTGGGCATTTAGATTCATCATCCCGCAACAGATTAGCAGGATCACAAGGCTTATCGGGTTTCTTTTCATATTATAACAACTTTGATATAAAACTAATCTATTTGGACAAACAAAACAAAGCAACAGGAGAAACTCCATCACGCCAGGAGTATCATTTTTTTTGATCGTGTTTTATTTAGGTGTAAATTTGATAGGATTTCTTTAAACCCCGGAAAGAATGGGTAATATTTATAAGATTTAAACACATCCTGCCCTAAAAATGTTAAGAAATCCCGGTCTCATTTATGACCTGTCAGTTAAACGGACATGTTCAAAAGTATTGATCATCGCTTTTGGGATAACTTTTATGATATTTACCTTATCAGCCCAGGATGCAGTCAGGTTGAGGTCGGCAACTGATATGGCCGGATCGTCAGGAATCATAAACGCCGGCAACAGGCAATATTTTTACCAGCAATCTGTAGGGCAAAGATCCGTTACGGGAATTAAAGAAAATAATAAATACCTGCTGAGGCAGGGTATTATTCAGCCCTTGCCGGGTCATTACCCTCAAGTGTCCGGAGAGTCACTCAGGGCAGATATCTTTCCGAATCCTTTTCGCACTTCAATTACGATTTCATTAGCCGAACCGCCCGATGGTGTTTATTTTGTCACTGTAAATCGTCAGCCTAATGTTTACCAGTAATGATTTAAATTTAAGGTGTGGTTTTAAAAGAAATGTATAACATTAAATCACACTTAAAGATGGAAGAAAAGAACAAAAAACAGAGTGCAGAACAAGTAGTAAAAGAGATCAAAAGACGTACCCGTAGAACTTTCACAGCTGAGGAAAAGATTAAGATCGTTCTTGAAGGTATGCGAGGAGAAGACACCATCGCAGCCATCTGCCGTAAATATGCCATTCACGCCAACAATTACTTCAAGTGGAGCAAAGAGTTTATCGAAGCCGGGAAGCGCCGATTAAGTGGCGATACGCTTCGTGAAGCAACCCGGGATGAAGTAACGGAGCTTCGAAGGATGAATGACCTTCTGAAGCGGGAACTTGGCGAGATGTACATAGATAACAAGGAGTTAAAAAAAACCTTGACTGGCTTAGAGTCAGAAGAATCGTAAAAATTAAGAAGTATATGCGGTTCACTCAGGAGGAAAAACATGAGATCATCCGTCTGGTTGATGGTTCTGATCTAAGCGCTAACCGGACTTTAAAAGAACTGGGAATACACAAACGTACCTTCTACAACTGGTACCGGCGGTATCTTGAGGGCGGGTATGACGGCCTGGCCCAAAAAGCCATAGGCCGGAATCAAACTTGGAATAAGATACCTTTGGAGCAACAGACACAAGTAGTTGAAGAAGCATTGGAGCACGAAGACCTTTCTTCCAGGGAGCTGGCCTTTCATATCATTGATAATCACAAGTGGTTTATATCCGAGAGCAGTGTCTACCGTATCCTCAAAAGAGCAGGACTGATAACATCTCCGGCGCATATCGTAATGAGCGCAGCAGAGGAGTTTGAAACTAAAACAAGACGTATCAATGAGATGTGGCAGACCGATTTCACATACTTTAAAATAGTCGGTTGGGGCTGGTATTACCTATCTACTATCATTGACGATTACTCGCGGTTCATTATTACCTGGGATCTCTGCTCTCAAATGACCTCAAAGGACGTAATGCCATCGGTTGATAAAGCGTTGCAGTTTACTGGCATTAAAAAAGAAAATGCTCCAAAACTGCTATCAGACAACGGAAGCTGCTATATATCCGATGAAATCAAAGCCTTTCTCAGAGGAAAAGGTATCAAACCCATTAACGGTAAACCAATGCATCCGCAGACCCAGGGAAAGATCGAGAGGTATCACCGGACTATGAAAAATGTTGTCAAACTGGATAATTATTACTCACCCGAGGACCTTATCAAAGCTATAGCTGAGTTCGTAAACTACTATAATTATGAAAGATATCATGAGTCACTCAGGAACCTGACACCGGCAGATGTATATTTTGGAAGAGATAAACAAATATTAAAAGAAAGGACTAAAACCAAGGAAAAAACAATGATGGAAAGACGTAAAAACTATATCGTGAGAAAACTGGAATTGGATTATGAGAATTTTTGAAATATCTTTATATAATCACACCTTAATTTATGACCTTAAATGGTGCAAATTGGTCTGAAGACATACAATACTGCAAATGTTGTTGCCATAACACAAAATAATACAACCATTTATTACAACTTATTGCGCGATCATCTGGGTAACATAACTCATATTGTTAATAGTGAAAATAATAATCTTGTTGCTGAATATAGTTTCGATGCGTGGGGACGAATGCGTAATCCCTCAACATGGGAGAACTTTTCTCCCGATTCAGTGCCAGAGTTATTTGTGGCTGGTCGTGGTTTTACCGGGCATGAACATCTGCCATGGTTTAGCCTGATTAATATGAATGGCAGGCTTTATGATCCGTTAACAGGTCAGTTTTTAAGTCCTGATAACTATGTTCAAAATCCATCTTCCTCTCAAACTTTTAATAGATTCGTCTATTGCCTTAATAATCCACTAAAGTTTACTGACCCAAGCGGAGATACATGGTTAAGTCGCTTTGGTGATTGGCTAACTAAAAACAATATCTCGATTCAGATTGGTTATTCAACAAATTCTATTAATTTCTTTGGCGGTATCTCTTATGTGGGCGTCTCAAGGTTTAATTATTCTTTAAACGCTGGTGTTGATTTAAGCAATGGAAATTTTCATATGGGACCTAATTATGGAGACTTTACTAATTTCTATGAATTTTATGACAACAACCAACATTCAAACACCGCTGCACTTATTGAAGATATTGGATTTCAAACTACCAATTCGTTAGATTACAACAGTGAAACCGCATTATATTACTGGAATCTATTTTTCGGTTATTGTGAATTTTTAGGTAATATATATACAAATGGAGTAGGAACATATATAAGTGAGGCAGTAAAAGTAAAGATAGCATGGGATAATGGAATTTACACAATAAATAATAAATCTGGAAATGCTGGCTTTAGTGATCCTATATTATCCTCCAGAAAATCAAATATTTATTTAAATAAATCAGCATTTCAATCTGAATGGTACTTATATTTAGTTTTAGGCCACGAAAGGGTCCATTTAATTGATTATGGGAAAGGAAAATTCAATCCATTTTCACCCTTATCTCGTGATGTAACTGAGCTAAATGCTTATAGTTGGATGATTAGACAAACCTATATTAATTTTCCAACTACACATTATTTTTATAATAAAAATGTTCAAAAACCATTGGGTATAAATGCTTATAATGAATATATTAGGTTAATAAAACTATATCCTAATCATATATTTATTCCAGAAAATTACTAATAGTTATTTTATGAAATTGAAACTTATTATTGTCGTAATTTTCTATGCAAGTATATTGTATGGACAACAAGAACTATGGCCAGTACAGACCAAAGCTGGTTATGGTTTGATAAATAAAAACGGAGTTTTAATGGTTAACCCAAGCTATTCTTATATTTCAGAGTTTCGGGATGGTTTAGCTTACTTTAAAGATTCTGTTGGAAACGGATTTATGGATTTTAAAGGGGATGTTGTATTTAGAACAGACTATTTAGTCAATTATTTTAGTGAAAATCTTGCTTCAATTATGCTTAACGGTCACACCTACTTTATAGATAAAAAAGGTAAAATTGTTATAAAACCAAGATTCAATAATTATATTGTAGGTTGTACAACATCATGTTTTTCAAGATTTTCTGAAGGTTTGGCCCCTCTTGTAATAACTGATAATAAACAAGATGGTTGGTATAATTTTATTTATATAAATAAGTTTGGACGAGTTGTATTTAATCGAAGTTATAAATACGCGCAGAATTTTAGTGAGGGTTTAGCATTCGTTAAATTTAATGATGATAAATGTGGATATATTAATAAAGTAGGGCAGCTAGTTATATCCTTAAATAGTGATCAAAGTGGTTTTGAATTTTCTGAAGGATATGCACTAATATATGATGATTCATTTAATTCATACTATTATATTGATAATAAAGGACATATACTTGGTAATCTTACTTTTAAGAATGCTGATTCGTTCTCGGGCGGTATGGCAAAAGTAACATTTGATAAGAATTGGCCGCAAAAATGGGGTTATATCAATACAAAAGGGGAGGTTATTGTTGATCCTCAATTTATTAATTGTACTAAATTTTCAAATGATCTTGCATGTGTTAGAATTTTAGAAAATTCTTATGATGGACATTTGAATGTAAATACTTTTATAATTAACAAATTAGGAGAGGTTGTTTTTGGTCCGTTTCAAAATACAGTTATTCAAGAATATAAAAATGGTTTAGCATTTGGAATAAAAACTTTATCAAATGACTGTAATGAGAATTTTTTTATAAACCTTAAAGGCATAATAATTAGGAGGGATACTATTTGTAGTTGCGATTATTAATGTTAACAAGACGGAGGTTGAATTTTCACAATATAATATAAGTAACCGTCCCTTAGTATTCTAAGACATAACCAAATTTTATATCTGGTTTTTATGCAGCAAATTTATGTAAGTTTATCATTGGTGGGCGCTTAAAACCCACTGATTATTAATTGTTTATTATGTAGTTCTTTGACATTATTGTAATCGCACTTCGTAAGTATCTCTTTTATAGGTGTTTTGTCCAATAAAGATATACTCAAAATCTGTAGGATTTCGTAGATTGACCGGTCAACTTTCAATTTGTTACCAACTAAGGCTACAAGGCAATAAGCGATGACTGCACAATACATCTGGATTTTTACAGCATTAAGAGTCGTCCCCCAAAAGGATTTGATCTTAAGATGTTGTTTCATCCATTTGAAAAAGAGCTCTACCGCCCATCGTTTTTTGTATAGGAATGCTATTTCAGATGCTTTCATATCCATGTTGTTGGTTAAGAAAACAAGATCTTTATCGTGCTCAACATCGTAGAACTTTATTCGACGTAGCTTTTCAGGATATTCATTTTTTGATTTATAGATCTCCAACTTTCCTATATGATTACTTTGGACCCCGGTTGTTTTATCTACAGCTATGGAATACATTCTTTTAAATCGCAGATTTTCCTTTGCTCTTGTTACGAAGAATGACCCGTTAGTATGGATTTTATACAGCCTCAGAAAGTCAGTATATCCTTTATCCGCGACATAAAAACTGCCTTCTTCGTATGGGATGATATCCATAATGTTGACATCGTAAACGCTAGCATTGGTAATATACAGAAAGCTTGGAATAGAAGTTTTAACATCAAATAATGTGTGGAGCTTTATTCCTCCTTTATGCTTTCTGAACTTGGCCCACCGGAAGATGCCTAAACATAGGTCAATCGTTGTAGAGTCCAATGCATAAACATTTCCATCAACTTCGATTTCAAAATCATCACGGTAACAGCTTCTGCGTGCTTCTTCAATAAGAACATAGGCAAACTCTTCAAAGATTCTATAATTACGCCTTTCATTTGCTGTACCGAAATTCCTGCGCGAGACCGTTGAGCCAAAGCCCAGATGATAATACTTCGGTTGATGAGCTTCAAGACTTAACATCAAATCCCGCATACTATCCCTGGCTGTTAGTTGTCCAAACACCATACAAAGCATTTGATTCCAGCAGGTAAAAGATCTTACATGTTTATTACCTTCATACTTATCAACTAGTCTGTCAAAGACTCTACGAGGTAAAAAATCTGTAAGCTGAGCGAAAATATATTTGCCTTGATTCATGGATTGATGCTATTTTTAAGCAAAAATCCAACTTTTCAATTCAAATCGTCACGCTACAAAAAAATGTTACAATTGCGATTAATTCATAATTGCAAAGAACATGTTTTAAAATCTAATGCCCACTAATGATAATTTATGATAATTATACCTGAACCGGTCAGATGTGTTCAGCCTGTCCGGCTTTTGCAATCATACCACAGAACAAAGTCGTTCTTTCTCCCCGGAGCCGGGCAAATCACTTTCAGGATATTCAATATCCGATATTCTTCAGTGCATCTTCGCCCAGTCTCTCTTTCAGCTGTGCCAGATAGAGACTGGCAGGGATAACGTGTTTTCCGTGTGAATCCTTTGTTGCTTCGGGAAGAAGCGGTTCCTGTCCGAACGGACGGGGCATCAGCCTGCTTTCACCAATACATCCTATCATCCAGTTGTGCGCCCCCGGGGGATTCTGCATCACATAATCTTTTGCAACACAGTTCCATGCAACCCCCCAGCCCATCGACCACCCATGACCGGATCCCATCGATCCACGGTTCCTGAAATCGAGACCTCCCCTTTCAGCATGAACATTATCGTATAAAAGACCTGTTGACCAACGCTGGTGCGACTCTCCCCGCTGATCGCCGGTGAATTCACAGTTAAGGATCACAACAGGACCCGACACGCCGCTGCCTGTAGCCAGAAACCATACATTTTCAGCAACAACCCTGCAACGGTCAATAAGCACCTGCGTGCCATTCGGAGCAAACTCAGCCGGCCGTGACGATCCCTGGTGAAGAGCCTTGCGTACAACTGTAACATCGGTAACCGTGATCCTCTTCCCTGTAACACCTATGCTGTTCATGGTTTCCTCAATCAGTATATCCCTGGCCCAGCAATCTTCACCATTTATCCTTAAAGAAGTAAAATGAGGTTCGGAGTGAGGTATTGGTTGTTCCGGAGAAACAATATGAAGATTTTCTATGCCGCATTGACTTAATCTCCGGGAACCTTCTGTTAATTCAATAACAGTACCCTGCTGACCTGTAAATTTCATATCATAAGAATCTGAAAGCGGTACTTCAAGGGATATTTTGTTACCTCTTATTTCAGCAATCCGCCGTTCGGCAACAAGGAAGCTTCCGGCCCTGATCCAGGTCTGTGCTTTGCCGTCACGTACGAGATCGTGCATCTGCATGAATTCTATCCATTCTTCCGTGACAGGTTTCCTTATCAATACAAGATCGCCGGTCTGAAAACCTTCCGCGCTTTCAACATTAAATGAGGATGACCCGGATGGAACATACTCATCTGAGATCCTGGTTCTCAAAACCGGTGTTCCGGAAGCCTCCCCTTCCCCTGTCCGCTGCCCTCCTCCTGAACGCAATGAAACAGCATTGAAAGGCCTGCCTGACATCTTAAGGGTACTTTTTGGCCCCTCTTTCAGTCCGCTTCCGCTTCCTCTCAGTACTACACCATCGGTCCCGATATTTATCCCAGAAGAAATGTTATATTCACCGGGGGCAAGCAGTACAGCCCCCCTGAATCCATTAACCACAGGTAATCCGGAGACCTCTTCCAGTGCATTTCTGATAAGCTCAGTGTCATCGTCCCCCGTGGGACTGATACTGATCTTCACAGGCACATCAGGGATAGCAACTCCCCCGCCCATATATCCTGCATGTGAAAAATCCATGATCCTGTCACCCTTTTCTGTTTCTTTGTATTTTAGCTTTCCGCCGGTGGAGGTAAATACCCATTCGGCTGAAGAGGATTGTGGTTCTTTTTCCGAACAACTTCCAGCAGAAAGCAGTGCTGTCAGTATTGAAAAGAAAATCAAATATTTATTCATCCTGAAGTTCATTTCTGCCAAATTTATTAAAGATTGAATGAATTCTTCTTCTGCTTTCAATTTTTTACTTTCAACAAATAATATCCGTAAATTTACAGAAAACCAAACTGCTTACGTCATGAAAATCCTGTTTTCAATTTTGATCAGCATTGCATTAATATCTTTTTCCTGTACCGGTACAGGCGAAAAAGGTAATGGTGATACCGGTCCGGGCGATTCCCTGGTTATTGAACATCTTTTTCCTTATCAGGATCTGCATTGCCACGGATCTTCAATTGCCGAACTGCCAAACAAGGATCTTATGGTGGCATGGTTCCACGGCAGCGGTGAAAGAACAGCCGACGACGTTGCCATAATGGGCTCGCGCAGAGATCACATTTCTGGGCAGTGGAGTGAACCTTTCATTCTCGCCGATGTCCCTGATTTTCCGGATATAAATCCTGTTCTGTTCGTCGACAATAAAGAACAATTATGGCTTGTATGGTATACCGTTATGGCCTACCAGTGGGAATCGTCAGTACTTAAATACAGGATAAGCGATAATTATATGCAGAAAACAGGCCCTCCCGAATGGAAATGGCAGGACATGATCCACATTAAGGCCGACGGAACACCCACGGAAGGAATTAACAGCAGGGATCCTTTTGTTGAAAACCTGAAAGCAAAATATGAGGAATATTATACATATCTCGATACTTCCGGATTCTTTGAAATTCCCGGAAATGAATCTATCAAGGGTGAATTGTGGAACAGGGCGCTAGAGAGATATTTCAAAATTGCCCGGGGAGAATCGATGCAGGCGAGCGGTATGGATATTAATGAAGATGGAGAAAAATTCAGGTCCACCCTCGGCTATCCGATGGCAAGGAGAACAGGCTGGCAAACACGCAATAAACCTCTTTTTTACGCTGATAAAATGCTTCTTCCCCTGTATTCCGACGGATTTGATTTCTCGCTGATTGCCATTACCGGAGATAATGGCTTAACATGGGACTTCAGTGAACCGCTGGTAGGTGCAGGATGCATTCAGCCGGCCCTGGGTATAAGAAAAGACGGCAGTATTGCCGCATTTATGCGCGACAACGGACCGGCACCAAAACGTCTTATGAAAAGTATGTCGGCCGATACCGGAAAGAGCTGGAGTGTTGTGACCGACTCGGAGATCCCCAATCCGGGAAGCGCTGCCGATCTTGTTGTTCTTAAAAGCGGAAACTGGGTCATAGTAGGTAACGACACCGAAGCCGGACGCCATCGTCTGACCCTTTATCTTTCTAAAGATGAAGGCAAAACATGGCCGATTCATAAAAGTATTGTGAATGATGTTCCCGGCAGTCCGGTAAGAGCTCATTATCCTGCGATAATCGAAGGCTCCGACGGAAGAATACATGTGTCATATACGAACCAGATCGGCGGTCCTGAGGGACAGGGAACTATAAAGAATATTGCCGTTGCTTCATTTTTGGAAAGCTGGCTCCTGGATTAAGATCCTGATAATAGCATCAGCGCAGCACCTGGCCCTTTAAATATAGCCCTACCTGGCCTGGAGACTGTGTCCATACCGATTCTTTTGTATTGCGGTGCCAGGTTGTGCCTGTAAAAAACTGGGTGAGAAACAGAAGCTTCCCCTCTCCCAGGTCACGGTAATGTTCAAGGGTAATAATGGTCTCTCCTTCAATGATGATGGAATGTTCCCTGAGGTCGAAAGTTATCGTTTTGGATATGTCTTCCTTTTTGAATGAAAGGTAAACCGGCCTGGTTAGAATATTTTCCCAGCTGTCAAACCCTGATAATTTGTAAACATTCAGCCTGTATGTAACAGAATCATAGGTACATATTCCAACATTAAGGTTTATGTCCCTTAATTTTGTCCGCTTTCTTGCATTGACCTTTATTCCAAGCTCATAACCCAGGTTGTTATCTGAAAATCCCGATCGTAAAGCTTCTGAGAGAACCGGGACGCCCAGTGTGATTTCGCTCCTCCGGGGATAAACGATCTTTAACTCAGGCAGATCATAGGTTCTGGAATTTAGATAGACGATACCCGACGGCATTTCCTTAAGCTGCTTTACTGAGAGAGAAAGTGATTCATAGCCTATCATTGAAAACCTAAGCGTATCATCATCACAAATATCTCCGAACCCGAGAGTGAAGGATCCGTTTTCGTCAGTAACGGTTCCTATGTTCTTTCCCGGTATCCCAGCATTGACAAAGCCTATACCCTCACTGCTTCCTGCGTCGAGCACGCGGTATACCGAAGCCTGACCAAAGGTGTAAATACCCGGAGTCAGTACAAGATATACCAGCACAGATATCAAAACCGTTATTTTATTTTGTGGTTTCATTTACAGTAATCAGGATCTTACGAAAATACGATTATTAAAGTTGCCGGGAACAGTAAAAAAAATCAGTTAGCTGTTGTTCTGCTAACTGATCTTTACTTTTGTTACTGTCTGTTAGTTGGTACCTTTCCAGTTAAAGGAGATATTCCTTTTTGCACCGTCTTTCTCAACAGTAAGGCGGAAATGCTGTTCTATTTTTTTCCTGTCGATCGTGTGGTCATGATAATATTTTATTATCTCCCTGTTTCCGACAATTTTCCAGTCTTTGTATTGACTTTTGTTGAACATTTCCATTACCTCTGTCGGTATTGCTACGTCCTTCGACATTTCCCTTGTCTGAACAAGCTCGCCTTTATTGGTATAAACAGCCCACAGGTCATTACCTTTATCTGTTTTCATTGTAACCTCATAACGGTCAAGAACGATATCTTCGGCTCCGATGTCATAAACCCATCCGTACTCTTTAAGAGCGTAAGGGAATTTTGACCAGGTAAGAGGATTATTTCTGTTGAACTGTGTTGATACAGCATTTACAACAGCAACAGGAACTTCACTTTTATCTAATGTTGCCGTTATTAGGGGTTCGCGGTCTCCTATATAATAATCATGAGACACCTGTGCTTCAGCACTTATCATTAAGATAACAGAAGCTGCAAATGTTAGTAATATTGTTTTCATAATTTCAGTCTTTTTTAATTTTTTCGTTAATCATAAACAACGCCATTTAAACAACTGGTTCCGGCGCTTTGTTCATATTATATATGTTAAAAATATTAAAAGACCTTATAATCTTTTAATAGTCTGTATTATATTGAAGGTTAAGCGGGAAGATTTTTTTCTGACTGTGTATCTGAACATTCCCGGAAAAGAAGCTAAAAAGATTGTGAGTATTAAGTGAAATACTATTTTTGAATAAAGAAACAACCATCCGTTAATTATGAAAACAAGGTTTCTGTTGTCATTTTATATTGCACTGCTGATCTCTCCTGCCCTTTCAGCGCAGGATCAGCAGTCAGCTGGTTCTAATCCAAATGCAGGGCTCTGGCCGGCTCATGATCCTGTTATGATCAAACAGGATTCGGTGTATTATCTTTTCACAACAGGCGGAACAATTGCCTCATCAACCGATATGAAAAACTGGACCCGCGGGCCCAGGGTTTTTGACAGGGTGCCGGCATGGATAACATCTGATATGGTACCCGGATTGAGGGGCAGCGGATACTGGGCTCCCGATATCAGCTATGTGAACGGCACCTATTACCTGTATTATTCCTATTCTGCCTTCGGTAAGAACACTTCGGTGATCGGAGTGGCAACAAACAAGACTCTTCACTATGGCGAAGAGGGGTATAAATGGATCGATCATGGCCCCGTCGTACAATCTGTGCCCAACCGTGATTTCTGGAATGCCATTGATGCCAACCTTATTATGGACGGCGAACAGGGATGGCTTAGCTTCGGGTCATTCTGGGGAGGAATTAAACTGGTAAAGCTCTCTCCCGATCTTCTTACAGTGGCAAAACCTGAAGTCTGGTATACCATCGCCCGCAGACCCCGGTCGTTCGAACTCGACACGGCAGATCCCGGCGACGGACCAGTGGAAGCTCCGTTCATATATAAACATGGCGATTATTTTTATCTCTTTATATCTATTGATTACTGTTGCCGCGGACTGAAAAGCACTTATAAGGTGATGGTCGGACGTTCACATAATGTTGAAGGGCCTTACCTGGATAAAGAAGGTAAGTCGCTCGCAAACGGAGGAGGCACTCTTGTGGCGCAGGGCAATGAATTCTGGGCGGCAGTGGGTCATTCTGCCCATTACGATTTTGACGGAAAGTCATATATTATCATGCACGGCTACGATAAGCTCGATAACGGCAGGTCAAAGCTGATCATAAGGGAGATGAAATGGGACACAGAAGGATGGCCTCAGATTGATCTCTGAAATCAATTATAGCATAATACATCTGAACTTCAGGGATTTACTGAAGCCATCCGGAATGGCCGGATGTCGATTTTTTCCCATACGTTATTATAAATATATGGTTCTTCCGCCAGGAGTCTGTCGAGTTCTTCCCTGTTTTCTGTTTCATACAGGATCATAGAGCCGATCATGGCTCCTTCATCATTAAGTATGGCGCCTCCGCACAGAAATTTTCCTGCTTTTTTTACAAGAGCCGTCTTTTCAAGATGTTCCGGACGGCTTTTCATCCTCCTTTCAGTAGCTCCTTCATCGGTACCGTCGTATGCCACAAGTAGAAATTGCATAGCGAATATAGTTTTATTACGAAAGTAAAAATAAGAAATGATATTTCAGACAAAGATCAACGGATGAAATATATAACTTTGTTAACCGGTTGTTATATGACAACGGGGTTATGTCAAATAGTAATATATATTTTTGAGAATAAAGCAATTACCACAAATCTTACAGAAAACATTCATTCCGGAATGTCTGAATCAAAATATAAGACCGGGCTGGTTCTAAGCGGAGGGGGTGCAAGAGGTTTTGCACACCTGGGGGTGCTTCAGGCTCTCAACGAAGCAGGTATCTTTCCGGAAATCGTTTCCGGTACCAGTGCCGGTGCATTAGCCGGTGTACTTTATTGTGACGGACATCCTCCTAAAGAGATCCTGAGGATCATGAAGCTTCACAGCAGGCTCGATTATATGAGACCCACTCTTCCACGTGATGGTCTGCTTGAGATTTCAGGTGTGGCAAAACTCCTGGAATCGAATCTTACGGCAAAGAGTTTTGAGGATCTTAAAATTCCACTTATAGTAGCAGCAACTGATCTTAACAATGCCAGGGCTGTGTATTTTTCAAAAGGGGATCTGATAACACCGGTAATTGCTTCTTCAAGTATCCCCGTATTATTTAAGCCTGTCATAATAAACAAGATTTACTATGTCGATGGTGGTGTTATGGATAATTTTCCAATAAAACCTATCGAAAATAAAACATCTTTTCTCATAGGATCATTTGTTAATCCTGTTGGCTATGAGGAAACGACATCCGGCCTTATTACGATCGCCGTCAGGACTTTCATGCTTAACCAGGCAAAAGAGGCAGAAGAAAAATCAAAACGTTTTGATCTGCTTATAGCTCCTGAGGGTTTGACACGTTACGGTATCCTTGAAACGGAAAGTGCCGATGCTCTTTACGAAATGGGATATAAGAAAACCCGCGAAAAACTGCAGGATCCGATAGTCAAAAAGATTATTGAGGAAAAACTATCATAATTTATAGCCCTCCTGTTCCTGTCTCTCTCTTATTCAAAACTCTTTGCCAACTGCCAACTGCTAACTGCCAACTGCTAACTGCCAACTGCCAACTGCCAACTGCCAACTTAAAAATAAGAGCTCCCGTCCCAGCAATGTGTACATAACTTTTCCTTAGGCAAGCCAATGGCTTCTACAAGGTCATCAAGGCGCTGATAAACAAGGGAATCAAGATCGAGTTTCTCTGCGACTTTTTTCACCATTTCCTGGTATTTT
>DAINPM010000040.1:0-20182 GCA_036743455.1 Bacteroidales bacterium
TGATGGATGATCTCCGCGATTACAGGTATTATGATGACGATATGCTTCACCCTTCTTCGCGGGCAATAGATTATATATGGGAGAAATTTTCATCTGTCTATTTTACCGGGAGTACAAAAGAAATATGGGCAGAGATGGATGGAATTTCCAAAGCGGTTTTGCACAGGATAAAGAATGGTACAGCTGAAGAACAGAAAAAATTTGCCGAAACGCTTATCTCAAAAATTGATTCAGCAGTCAAAAGGATACCATCGGTCGATCTGTCAGTGGAAAGAAAATATTTCCTTGAACTTCTCAGATGAGATGTTTTTGAATTATGCGGATAAAACTTTCAGGATCACGACTGAACAGAATGTAATCTGCTGAAGTGTTATCTTCTTCTTCCGGATGGCAATCCGTAAAAATGATTTTTTTTATCTTATTGGATTTTATAAAACCAGCTAAACAGTCAGACATGTTTTTTACGGAGCCATATTCACCGGCATTTATGACAAGGTAGCGGAAAGGTTTTATTTTGTACACTTCTTTTATTTCTGATAAGGGTAGCGTTCCTCCGGTAAAAATAACATCGAAATTATGATTCTTCAATACATATTTACAGAATAAAAAACTGATATCTGAAATATTGTCACAGGGGTTTATCATGGCAATAACCGGCATATTTTTCCCACTGACAGCAGTAAGATGGTTGTCTTCTTCTATTATAATTTGTTTTATGGTATTTTGTATAAACTGTTCCTGAGCTTTTGAAAGGCTGCCAGTTTGCCAGAGAATACGGCTTTTTTCAATAAGTGGGTTAAGGAAATATATAAATGCCTTTTCCAGGCCCTGGTCTTTTATTACAGCTTGCAGAGTTTCTATAAATTCTTTTTCGTCAAACCTGATTGCCGACATCAGGATCTTTCCCGGTTGAAAATCATTATCGGGATCGTCCTGACTGCTTAATGTAACTACCTGTCTTGAAAGCTCATCATCACTGAAGCCTGCTATTGAAGATATTTTATAACCGTGACTGTTCAGATAGGCTATATTGAGGATCTTTTTCAGTTCGGATTCATTATAAGAACGAATATTGGAATCTGTTCTGCCTGGACTGAGTATCCCATACCGCTTTTCCCAGATCCTTATGGTATGTGCTTTTATCCCTGAAAGATTTTCAAGGTCTCTTATTGAATAAATATTCATACATTCTTTCATAGCCTGACAATGATAAAAAAGAATAAATTATTTCCAAATGGTAAACAAATGGTAACCATTAATGTTTAATATAAATAACGGGATATACTTTAAAAATTGTTTTGAGGAGTGCGGGAGCCGGACAAGGACGGATCTGAAATATTATTCGGACGGTTCTATCATAATTTTTTTTACAACTTTCACCCCGTCATTGAAAATAATAGTAACAAGATACATTCCTCTTGCCGGATCGTTCAGATCAATTTTCGTAAGTGTCAGGGGATTGTTGAATTTTTCTTTAAAAATATCCTGTCCTATGATATTTGTAACTTTAATGAAAGATATTTCTTTTTCGCATTTAATATTAAGGGTATTACCTCTTACAGGAACAGGGTATAATGTAATCATACCGGCAGGATTATTATCCATAGCTCTTTTCTCTGCAGGAGTTCTGTAGATAACACCCTGTTCTTTCTGGGCCTGAAGGCTGAAAGAGAAGATAAGGAAAATAATCATTATCAGACCCTGTTTCATAGACATTTTTTCTCTAATCAGATTACTTATCAAAAATTGTGCTAAAGTTATAAAAATTCACATAAATCTTTTCATTATTAACATTGCATTATCCAGATCATCAGGAGTGTCAATGCCATAGCTATCCATATCAGTGAGGGCACATCTTATTTTGTATCCGTTTTCGATCCATCTGTTTTGTTCAAGTGATTCTGTTACTTCAAGGATACTTTCGGGCAGTCTGGTTATTTTTTTTAATGTACCGGTTTTATATGCATACAGGCCAATATGTTTAAAGAACTGATGTCTCACCGACCATTCTGATGGTTCAGTATCTCTTATGAAGGGGATGGCCGATCTGCTGAAATAGATGGCATTTTTCCGGGAATCAAGTATTACTTTCGGGTGATTGGGATTAAAAATATCCTCTTCCGGTTTTGTTTTTCTTATAAGAGTTGCAATTTCGACATCCGGATCACTGAAACAGTTTTTGAGAAGATTGATCTGTTCAGGTCTGATAAAAGGTTCATCCCCCTGAATATTAATAACAACATCAATTTTCAGCCCTGTTTCAGTCATTATTTTATCTGCAGCTTCAGCGCAGCGGTCGGTACCGCTTTGGTGTCCTTCAGATGTCATGACTGTTCGGCCTCCGAATTTCAGTATTGCTTCATATATTCTCTCATCGTCAGTAGCTACATACACTATTCCGAGGGATTTCATTGCCTGTTCATACACTCTCTGTACCATTGGTTTGTCTCCAATCATGGCCAGAGGTTTACCGGGGAATCTTTTTGAGGCAAAGCGGGCTGGTATAATGCCGGCAAAAGTAATATCAAAAGCTTTATCCATCCTGCGAATTTACGAAAAAGGAATTTCCCAATGTTTTAAAAATATCTTAAATTCGCAGCAACTGACAAGCGGATATGAGAGATCTCCAGAATATTAAGCAACGGTTCGGAATTATAGGTAATTATGAAGGTCTTAACAGGGCGATAGATATTGCTGTGCAGGTAGCCCCTACAGATCTTTCTGTACTGGTAACAGGCGAAAGTGGAACGGGGAAGGAAGTGTTTCCACAGGTAATACATAGTTACAGTATAAGAAAACACGGATCATATATTGCAGTTAATTGCGGAGCCATACCTGAAGGTACTATTGACTCGGAATTATTCGGGCACGAAAAAGGAGCTTTCACGGGAGCAACAGATAGCAGAAAAGGATATTTCGAAGTGGCAAACGGAGGAACAATTTTTCTCGACGAAGTTGCTGAACTTCCTCTATCTACACAGGTAAGGTTATTACGAGTTCTGGAGACAGGTGAATTTATCAGAGTGGGCTCGTCAAGGGTTCAAAAAACAGATGTAAGAGTAATAGCTGCCAGTAATATAGATGTCTCAAAAGCTATTGAGAATAACAGGTTCAGGGAAGATCTTTTTTACAGGCTGAATACTGTCCCTATCAAAATCCCTTCATTAAGAGACAGGGGGGATGATATACTCTTATTATTCCGAAAATTCTCTGTCGATTTTGCCGAAAAATACCGGATGCCTCCTATTACTCTTGACAGTGAAGCAAAAAATATCCTTCTTAATTATTCATGGCCGGGTAATGTGAGGCAGTTGAAAAATATTACGGAGCAGATATCAATAATAGAAAAGGACCGTGTTATAAAATCCACAACACTGAAAAATTATATTCCCGATTTTGACAGTGTGAAATTGCCGGCTCTTATTAAAAAGGAGGAGGATAAATCATTTTCTTCGGAAAGAGAGATCCTTTACAAGATCCTTTTCGATATGAAGAGCGATATGAATGATCTGAAAAAACTGGTATATGACCTTATCAGGCATGGTGAGATAGATGTTCCTGTAAATGAATCCAGTCCGGCTATAGTTAAAGATCTGTTCAGAGAAAATCAGGGAGAAAAAATAGTGTCGGATATACAGGAAAGCCGTGCTTCTGATTTTCTTACAAGAAAGGAAAGGGAAGATATACAGGATACTGAAGAGATTGTTGAAGAATCCCTGTCGCTGGCTGAGAAAGAGGTGGAGATGATAAGAAAAGCTCTGGATAAATATGGTGGTAAAAGAAAACTGGCTGCCCATGAGTTAGGAATATCCGAACGTACATTGTACAGAAAAATTAAAGAATATGGCATTGAAAAATAATACTGCCAGCCTGTATTTAAAAAGGGTTTTATTTTTAATTCTTTTTATTTCAACCCTTATTCTATACCCGGGATGTAAGATCTCATATTCCTTTTCCGGTGCCAGTATATCTCCTGAAGTAAAAACAGTAAGTGTTCAGTATTTTCAGAACAGGGCAAGTATAGTTCAGACAGGATTAAGCCAGTATCTTACCGATGAACTTATTGACAAATGTAAAGCACAGACAAGTCTGAATGTTGTTAATGATTTAGGGGATGTTGATTTTGAAGGAGAGATAATTGATTATAACACACGGCCATTGACAGTGGCCGCCGATGCTCAGGCAGCCTCGAACAGATTCACTATTGCTGTTCGGGTAAGATTTACAAATACTGTAAACCCGGAATTGAATTTCGACCAAACCTTTTCCAGATATGAAGATTATGACAGTAGTTATAATCTTGATCAGGTAGAAGAGGAACTAACAGAAAATATCGTAGAATTGTTGATAGAAGATATTTTTAACAAGGCATTTGTCAACTGGTAAACAAGATGAACAGGATGGATTTTCTGGGGATGATTGAAAATTACGGACCCACTGATCGTCAAATGATAGGTGAGGTATCCGAACTGATCGATATTTTTCCCTATTGCCAGAGTGCTTACATTCTTTTGCTGAAAGGCTTACATAACACTGATGATGTAAGGTTTGAAAACCAGCTCAGATCAACTGCTATGCGAATAGCTGACAGAGAGGTCCTTTATTATTTCCTGAAAGAGAAACCACATTTTTCTAAAATACCTGAAACATCTGAAGTATCTGAAACACCTGTATCATTTGAAGCATCTGTAACATCTGAAGATAAAACCGATCATCAGCAGACAGTTATTGACACAGCCAGGAGCAGTGCGGAATTTATTTCTGAGATTGAAAAAGAAGAAACAGAGAAGGTTGACAAAAGACGGTCTGAAGAACATAGTGTTTTTATCTCCGACTCTTATGATTCGGATGATTCCAATGCTATAATAATTATTGTGGATGAAGAGACAGGAGAAATAGAAGAAAAAATTTTTTATATGGATCCTGGTTTTTCCTCTTCCGGTGATTATAATGATACGGAACCGGATACGGGAGAAGACAATGACAGGGAAGGCATTCCTGAAGAAACATACACCCAGCCTCTAACTGTGTCGTCAGTAAAACAGAAGCAATCTGAGTTGATTGACAAGTTCATCCAGACTAACCCCAGGATTGAAACCCCTGCGGGGAAAAGTGATATTCCAAACGAGGATATTTCAAAACCTTTTGTTGAACAAAACGATGATTTGCTTACAGAAACACTTGCGAGAATTTATACAAGACAGGGGTATTATTCCAAAGCAATTGATATTTATGAGAAATTAAGCTTGAAATTTCCGGAAAAAAGTGATTACTTTGCGTCTCAAATTGAAAAAGTTAAGGGATTAATAAAAAAATAAGGGAATGGGAGTTTATATTTTTATTTCTATTTTGGTTATAGCAGCATGTTTTTTACAGATACTGATTGTTCTTGTTCAGAATTCAAAGGGAGGAGGGCTGGCTGCCAATTTTACATCTGCCGGACAAACAATGGGTGTCAGGAAGACAGCTGATTTTCTTGAAAAAGCCACATGGACTCTTGCAGCGGCAATACTGATCCTTTCCATCGTGGCTACCGCAGCAATACCACGCAGCAGCGGAGCTGAACAATCCAGGATAAGTGATCAGATACAAAATGCTGTTGACCCCAATGCTATTCCTACATTACCAACAGCTGTACCACCTTCTTCAACTACTACACAGACAGAAGATGAAAATCCCGAGTAGAGCTTTTCAGGAACTTTTAAAGATATGAAGGAAGTGTCAGTTTGTCATCAAACTGACACTTTTTTGTTTAAAAATGTCATATTCTGGCTTTGGCACAGATTATGCTGAACGAGGGAATCGGAAAATATTTGTTTAACTCTAAAAATACATCAAATGGCACAATTAAAAGGAAGAATTCTGGCGGGAAAGGTTTTGGTAAAACCTTATGAAGCTGAAGCTAAAACTGCCAGTGGGATCATAATACCTGATTCCGCAAAGGAAAAACCTCGTCAGGGGAAAGTAGTTCTTGTAGGCGCTTCAAAGAAAGATGAGGAGATGGAAGTAAAAAAAGGAGATGAAGTTCTTTACGGAAAATATTCCGGACAGGAGCTCACTATTGATGGTGAGGATTATCTGCTGATTTCTCAGTCGGATATTCTTTTCATAGCATGAATTTTGTAAACCAATAAATTTATATAAAAATGGGAAAACAGATAAAATATAATATTGATGCAAGAGCCCTTCTCAAAGAAGGTGTTGATCAGTTAGCCGATGCAGTTAAGGTCACCCTGGGGCCAAAAGGACGCAATGTAGTGCTGGAAAAGAAATTTGGAGCTCCTCAGATAACAAAGGACGGCGTTACCGTGGCAAAGGATATTGAACTCCATGATCCTTATCATAATATGGGTGCACAGATGGTAAAAGAAGTGGCTTCCAAGACTGGTGAGATTGCTGGTGACGGAACTACCACCGCCACTATCCTGGCTCAGGCTATCATTAATGTAGGTCTTAAGAACATTACAGCCGGTGCTAATCCTATGGATGTAAAAAGAGGAATCGATAAAGCTGTTGAGAAAGTGGTAAAACACCTGGCTTCACAGGCTACTGTTATCGGTGATGATCTTTCAAAGATTGAACAGGTTGCCAGAATATCAGCCAACGATGATGAAGAGATTGGTAAACTGATAGCTGAAGCTATGAGTAAGGTACATAAGGAAGGTGTAATAACTGTTGAAGAATCGAAAGGTACTACCACTAGTGTTGAAGTAGTGGAAGGTATGCAGTTTGACCGGGGATATATTTCTGCTTATTTCGTTACCAATACAGAAAAAATGGAAGCAGATCTTGAGAATCCTTATATTCTTATTTTTGATAAGAAGATATCTTCAATGAAGGATCTGCTGCCTATACTGGAAACGACAGCCCAGACAGGCAAACCTTTGCTTATAATTGCAGAAGATGTTGAAGGAGAAGCCCTTGCCACTCTTGTTGTTAACCGTCTCCGCGGTTCTCTGAGAGTATGTGCTGTGAAAGCTCCTGGTTTTGGTGACAGAAGGAAAGAGATGCTTGAAGACATTGCTATACTCACAGGAGGAACAGTTGTTTCTGAAGAAAAAGGTCTCAAACTGGAACACACTACACTCGATATGTTGGGTACTGCTGAAAAGGTGACAGTTAACAAAGAAAACTCAACAATAGTGAATGGTTATGGTGACAAGGATATGATCAAAGCACGCATTGCTCAGATCAAACAGCAGATGACCACAACAACTTCCGACTATGACAAGGAAAAACTGCAGGAACGTCTTGCAAAATTATCCGGAGGTGTTGCAGTTCTCTATATTGGTGCTGCTTCAGAAGTTGAAATGAAAGAAAAGAAAGACCGCGTTGACGATTCATTACATGCAACACGTGCAGCAATAGAAGAAGGTATCGTACCGGGTGGTGGTGTTGCCTATATACGTGCCATTGAGGCTATTGAGGATATTAAAGGAGATAATGAAGATCAGACAACCGGTGTTGAAATAATTAAACGTGCCATTGAGGAACCTCTTCGCCAGATAGCAAAAAATGCCGGAAGAGAGGGTGCTGTTGTTGTTCATAACGTAAAAGCCGGAAAAGCTGATTACGGATATAATGCACAGACTGATACTTTTGAAAAACTCACCAAAGCCGGTGTTATTGATCCGGTGAAGGTAGTCAGGGTAGCTCTTGAAAATGCAGCTTCAATAGCTGGTATGTTCGTTACAACTGAAGCAGTTATTGTTGAAGAAAAAGAAGAGCAGCAACCTGCTATGCCGCCTCCCGGAATGGGCGGAGGTATGCCGGGAATGATGTAAAAAAATCATTATAAACGGACTATTTAAGGGCGTTGCATGCAACGCCCTTACTTATTATATTTGCAGCTGATTTTTATCCGGGATTCAACTCATGAACAGTATACGTAATTTCTGTATTATAGCACATATCGACCATGGTAAAAGCACCCTGGCAGACAGGTTATTGGAAATAACCAATACAATTTCCCAGAGGGAATATAAGGATCAGATCCTGGATAATATGGATCTCGAAAGAGAAAGAGGGATTACCATTAAGAGTCATGCCATACAGATGGAATATCTTCTTGCCGGAAATAAATATATTCTGAACCTTATAGACACTCCGGGGCATGTCGATTTTTCCTATGAAGTGTCCAGAGCTATTGCTTCCTGTGAAGGAGCACTCCTGGTAATCGATTCCACACAAGGGATACAGGCACAAACTATATCCAATCTGTATATGGCTATCGACCATAATCTGGAAATCATTCCTGTTCTCAACAAGATGGATATGCCAAATGCAATGCCTGAAGAAGTTAAAGATCAGATAGTCGATCTTATTGGCTGTGATCGTAATGACATTATTGAAGCAAGTGCAAAAACCGGAATGGGTATTGACAGGATACTTGAAGAGATCGTTAAGAGAATTCCCCCACCCGGTGGTGATCCGGAAGCCCCTCTGCAGGCTCTGGTATTTGATTCTATTTTTAATTCATTCAGAGGTATTATAGCTTATTTTAAAATAGTAAACGGTACTATTTTTAAAGGAGACAGAGTGAAATTTTTCAGTACCGGTCATGAATACGATGCTGATGAAATAGGAGTCCTGAAGCTAAGGCCAAATCCTCGTGATATGATGCAGGCGGGTGATGTCGGATATATAATATCCGGAATTAAGGATGCTGTTGAGGTTAGGGTAGGGGATACAATTACGCATGTAGAGGATCCCTGCGAAAAAGCGATAGAAGGCTTTGAAGAAGTTAAGCCTATGGTTTTTGCAGGAATTTATCCCGTTGATGCAGATGAATATGAAGATCTAAGAATTGCCATTGAAAAATTGCAGCTCAATGATGCCTCTCTCTCTTTTGTGCCGGAATCATCTGCTGCCCTCGGATTCGGTTTCAGATGCGGATTCCTTGGTCTTCTCCATATGGAGATAGTTCAGGAAAGACTCGACAGAGAGTTTAATATGGATGTGATCACTACTGTTCCTAATGTTTCATTTAAAGTAATGACCACACAAGGCGAAGAAACAGATGTTCATAATCCCTCCGGTCTTCCAGCCCTCAACCATATAGAAAGGATAGATGAACCATATATTGTCGCTCAGGTTATCACCAAGTCCGATTATACCGGAGCCATTATGAAGCTCTGCATTGATAAAAGAGGGACTTTGAAAAACCAGGTCTATCTGACAAGTGACAGGGTGGAACTGACTTTCGAAATGCCCCTTTCAGAAATAGTATTTGATTTTTATGATAAACTGAAGAGTATCTCAAAAGGCTATGCTTCATTTGATTATTACTACACTGATTACCGAAAGGCAGATCTGGTGAGGCTTGATATTTTGCTGAACGGAGAAATGGTTGATGCTCTGTCGACACTTATTCACAGGGGACATGCTTATGATTTTGGACGGAAAATGTGTGTTAAACTTAAGGAATTGATTCCCCGTCAGCAGTTCGATATAGCAATTCAGGCTGCAATTGGGGCTAAAATAATAGCAAGAGAAACAGTCAAGGCTGTCAGGAAAGATGTCACTGCAAAGTGCTATGGAGGAGATATTACAAGAAAAAGGAAGCTTCTGGAAAAGCAGAAAAAAGGGAAAAAGAGAATGCGGCAGATTGGGAATGTAGAAGTGCCACAACAGGCTTTCCTTGCAGTACTGAAACTCGACTGACCTGTTCTTTCCCACCTGAAAAAGCGGGTAATAGTGTCAGGTCAATAGCTTATAGCCTCTTCCATGAACATTAAGAATTTTCACCGAAGGATCTTTACTGAGATATTTTCGTAGTTTGGTAATATATACATCCATGCTTCTCGCATTGAAATAGTTATCATCTATCCAGATGGTCTTCAATGCATAATTACGCTCCAGAATACTTCCTCTGTGCCGGCATAGCAGTTCCAGCAGTTCCGATTCCTTTGTTGTAAGCTTAGTGGTATCTTTTTCAAAAGTAAGCAGTTGTTTAACAGGATCGAAAGAGTATTTTCCGATTTTATATAAATCTTTCTTTACTCCAGTGGCATTAGCTGTTCTTTTCAGAATAGCCTGTATCCTGTAAAGAAGTTCTTCCATAGAAAAAGGCTTAGTAATATAATCATCAGCCCCGGTCCTGAAACCTTCAATTACATCATCTTTCTGACTCTTGGCAGTAAGAAAGATAAGCGGGATATTGGGGTTAATATGCCTGATATGACGGGCAACCGCTAATCCGTCCATTTCAGGCATCATTATATCAAGAATACACAAATGATATATATCTTCGTTAAATGCTTTGAGAGCAAGTTTTCCGTTAGAAACCAGCCTGGTATCGTAATTTTTGGCAGCCAGATAGTTTTTTAAAAGATTTCCAAGGTTAATGTCGTCTTCGGCCAGAAGAATTTTAGTGCTTTTCATTTTTGTTTGTTTTGAGGAATGAAGAGGATAAATTTAGTCCCTTTATTGAAATTACTTTCAGTCCTTATTGTTCCATTATGTTCTTCAATAACCTGTTTTACATAACTCAGCCCCAGTCCGAATCCTTTCACATTGTGAATATTCCCTGAGTGTACACGATAAAATTTATCGTATATCCTTTTCATGTTCTCCTTACTTATCCCGATCCCCTTATCTTCGATGGTAATTAATAAACCTTTTTTTGTATTACGTGTCGATATGGTTATTTCAGGATTATCCCTGGAATATTTTATGGCATTGTCAATAAGGTTTGATACTGCATTGAGGAAATGGATTTCATCAAGCATTACGAAAGGAGATTCTGCCTTGAAGTTTTTGATTATTATCCCGTTTCTGTTTTTAACCTGAAGGGAGAAATTATCAATGGCATTAGTAAGTATAATATGAATATCCTGTTTGACAAATTTGAGTTTCATTCTTGCCTTTTCAAAGATGGCCATTTGAAGTACTTTCTCAACCTGGAATTTAAGACGCAGACTTTCGTCAGAGATTATCCTTGCCAGATTGTCGAAACCTTTCTTGTCATCTGAAATTGTTTTGTCAGCCATCATCTGCGAGGCTAATGAGATAGTAGAGATAGGTGTCTTCAGTTCATGGGTCATGTTGTTAATAAAATCATTTCTTATTTCCGACATTTTTTTCTGGCGGAATATAACGATAAGAGTACTTGTGACCAGAATGAGCAAAAGGAGAGTGAACAATATTGACAGGAACCCTAGACTTCCTATCTGCCCGAATTTGTATTGTCTCTCCTGGAGACAATACAATACCAGCTGGTTTTGACCCGGGACAGGATCATTAGGGAAAAGCTGAATAATAAATTTGTTGGTTCCCGGTTTTTCGTTGAACCCATCTGTCTTCCATATTATTCCATCTCGTCCGGAGCGGATACAATATTCAAAATCGAGATTGATCCCGACATTGCTCAGGGATGTTGCAAGGGAGGCCTTCAGTTCCTCAGGATTGATTCTATCTCTTATATCGGGTGTTTTCCTGAGTATTTTTTCCATGATATTTTCAAGGATAACAATTTTATTTGTCACCCTTCCGCTTAATTCAGCACTGATAGATTGTGCAGCGGTTTCGTTTATTTCATTGGTGTTAAAACCGCTAATATTCTCTGCAGATATAAGTATGTTTTGTCCGGAACTGCTTATTGTTATTGGTTCTTCGGGATTATTAAGGCCGTATTGTTCAAGGATTCTCAGATTAGGGTGGTAACCCATAAGTCTTCTTCCAAGAGGAGAATTAGCAGGAACAACAGCCGTGACAGAGTCATCACAACATGGATTAACTTCTTCTACAATACCGGATATCAGTTCTTTTTCTTCCAGCTCAAGAACTACAGATTCAAGAGCTTTGTTAGCCAGGAGGCGGAACTGTTGATCGGTGATCTCGATAGCGTTCTTTATCCAGCGAATCTGGATGAGAATAAGTCCCGTAAGTGTCAGGAAAAAGAATACTGCCAGTATTGTAATTGTTCGTTGCCTCATATATTTACAAAAGTACGACTATAAATATTCCATAATTGCAATCTTAACTTTCTTTAACAAGAGATGCTCTATACCTTTGATATAAAGCCGGGAAAATTTTATCCGGCTGTGTGAAATTAACATTTATTTATATTAATGTTAATTTTCAGTTAATTGTAAAGATTTATTTCTTTATGTGAAAAGCTTGAAATATATTTGTATCGGGTTTGGCACGATATTTGGTTTGAGTTAGATAGAGGTTTTTTTCATAGGTTAGGTTAGTTTTAGGGTTATCAAAAATGAGGCTGACATTCTTGTCAGCCTCTTCCTTTTTTTTTTTACTTTAAAGCCTCTGACATATTTTATATCTTTTGATTTCAGGATGTAATGTAATGCATGTTTTTGTCTTTAATTTCCTTAGGAATGAGTTTAAAAACGGCAGAAACACAATCAATTTCTCTTATTAATGATATTATTTGTACAGTATTGGTGAGATGATCAGGATCATAAATTCGAAAAATATAATCTATGTTTTTCAGTTTTTTGATCAGATAATATTTCCCGTTTCGGTTTGACAAAAGATCATAGATGAGATCGGGAGATGATGGAGAGTCAGAAAATTTGCTGAATGAATGACCACTGTCGTTATCCTGAGGGATTGTAAGATGGCTGCCGGACTTAAGAGAAATATTCATTTTCCTGTTCAGGGCCAGAGATAGTTTGTAATCAGGTTCGTGGCAAACAATACCAAAGAATATATAATCCTTTTCATGATCTGTTTCAAGTTTTATTCTTGTAATTTTAGGATTATTTTTCATTTTCAGTAAACCTGCGACACAGTAAAAATAGGAAAAATCAGATTTTATTCAAAATGAACTGAGAGATTCGTGATTCTGTTACAGGCAATATTTGATGCTTCCTGTTCAGCTTCTTTTTTTGATTTACCCTGCCCTCTTCCATATTCTTCACCGTTTATAGACAAGATAGCATAGAAGACCAATTCTTTTTTCAGGGAATCGTATTCCTCATTATAGGTAAAGCTGAGCTTTGCTTTATTTTTCTGGACCCATTCAAAGATCAGGCTTTTATAATTTGTATCGTTATTGATTATGCTATTGAGGTCAAGGTATTTATTGAGGACTCTTTCAATGAATATTTTTTTTGTTTTTCTGAAGCCTTTATCAATAAATATTACACCAATCAGAGCTTCCAGGGCATCACCATAGAGATTATTACTGTTATGAATGGAATTGACCTTATTCACAAGGATATTATTTATGCCCATCGATATAGCTAATTGATTAATAATATCCCTGTTAACTATCCTGGAGCGTATTTTTGTCATAAAACCTTCTGAAGCGTCGGGGTATTTTTCGAAGAGGTAATCAGAAAGTATGGCGTCAAGAATGGCATCGCCAAGATATTCAAGTCTTTCATTATTAACTTTTTTCGAATCGGGCAGAGAATATGATGCCGAACGGTGAATGAAAGCTTCTTCATAGAGACGCAGATTCCCGGGCTTGAATCCGAGAATATTTTTCAAACCCGAAGAGAACTCTTTTTTATTGAGAATGAATGTACGGTTAATTTTCCTGTTGAGTAGCGACACTAAGAATCAGCTTTTTTCAGAACGACAGAGGCATTATGTCCTCCAAATCCGAAAGTGTTGCTGATAGCTATACGGACCTTTCTTTCCTGGGCAGTATTGGCTGTTAGATTGAGATTCGGATCGATTTGTGGATCAGGTACTTTAAAATTAATTGTAGGAGGTATTATGTCCTTTGTCAGGGACATAATAGCTGCTATTGCTTCTATGGCACCTGCTGCTCCCAGTAAATGTCCGGTCATTGATTTGGTGGAACTGATATTGAGTTTGAAAGCATGTTCTCTAAAAACATTAACTATGGCTTTGGCTTCTGAGATATCACCGAGGGGAGTTGCTGTTCCGTGTACATTAATATAATCAACATCTTCAGGTTTAATACCTGCATCCTCGAGAGCAAGTTTCATTACACTTATTGCACCAATGCCTTCAGGATGGGGAGCAGTTATATGATAGGCATCTGCTGTCATTCCTGTCCCTGTCAGTTCAGCATAGATTTTTGCTCCTCTGGCTTTTGCATGGTTATATTCTTCAACGATCAGGGCACCGGCCCCTTCCCCGAGCACAAAACCATCACGTGTATGATCGAAAGGACGGGATGCAGTTTTGTATTCATCATTATTTGTGGATATAGCCTGTAAGGCATTGAACCCGCCTATGCCTGGTTCATTTATGCTGGCTTCGGAACCTCCGCTGACAAAAATATCCGCTTTATCCAGGCGGATATAATTAATTGCATCAATAAGAGCATTTGTGGAAGATGCGCATGCAGATACAGTGGCAAAATTGGGCCCCTTAAAACCATATTTTATGGAAATTGTTCCTGCAGCAATATCTGCTATCATCTTCGGAATAAAAAAAGGACTGAACCTGGGTGTCCCGTCTCCAAGAACATGATCTCTTATTGAACGATAAAACGTTTCAATGCCTCCGATACCTGATGCCCAGATAACCCCTATTCTGTCTCTGTTGCTCTTTTCAAGATCAAGCCCTGAGTCTTTTACGGCCTCATCAGTAGCTATAAGTGCATATTGAGCATACAGATCAAGCTTGTTGGACTCTTTCCTTTCAAAATAATCGGCAGAGTTGTATCCCTTTAATTCACAAGCAAACCGGGTTTTGAATTTTTCGGCATTGAACCGTGTGATCATCCCCGATCCGCTTACTCCTTTTTCAAGACCATCCCAATATTCCCGAACGTTATTGCCAATAGGAGTCAGGGCCCCAAGGCCTGTAACTACAACTCGTCTCATAAAAAGGATAGTTTGCTATGCAAATTTATTTTGCGTTTTCTTCAATATACTTGATAGCATCACCAACGGTGCTTATTGTTTCTGCCTGATCGTCAGGAATACCGATATTGAATTCTTTTTCAAATTCCATTATCAGTTCTACAGTATCAAGAGAGTCAGCACCAAGATCATTGGTAAAACTGGCTTCCGGCGTAACTTCTGATTCATCAACTCCAAGTTTGTCAACAATAATCTCTTTTACTCTTGTGGCAATGTCTGACATAGTGATAAAATTTAATTAATAATAATTTTAAACAGATGCAAAGAAATATATTTGTACTTTATTTTTCAAATGATTTCTTGTTATTTTTTTTATATATAAGGCCAATAAATTGATATATAGTGCAATATACTTTTATTTTATCAGTGGATATAAATTTTATGTGAATTTTTAAAGATCAGAAAATGAGCAATATAGCTATTTTTGCATCCGGGTCAGGTACCAATGCAGAAAACATAATAAAATATTTTTCGAACAAAAAAACAGCAAATGTAGTACTTGTTCTTTCAAATCGCCGTGAAGCACCTGTGTTAAAGAGGGCTGAACAAAATAATGTAGATTCATTTTTTTTCGACCGAAATGATTTTTATATTTCTAACCGGGTTCTTGATAAACTTGTTCAGTACCGGATTGACTTTATCGTTCTGGCGGGATTTCTCTGGCTCGTACCGGAAAACATTCTCGAAAGATACAGAGGCAGAATAATCAACATACATCCTGCCCTGCTACCAAAATATGGGGGGAAGGGGATGTATGGATCACGTGTACACAAGGCTGTTATTGATAACAGGGAGATTTTATCGGGAATTACTATTCATTTTGTCAACTCCGTATATGATGAAGGAGATATTATTTTTCAGAAGACATGTAAAATTGATCCCTCAGATACTCCTGAAACACTTGCAATGAAAGTACATGAACTGGAATACAGGCACTATCCGGAAATAATTGAGGCTCTTATTGTCAGTCGTCAAAAAGAGTTCAACAAGTCTCAAGAAGACTGAGCACTACAAGTTTTATCTTATTAAATCTTTCAAGGTTCTCTTCTGAAACTGGTTCAACGGGGGGAGCTTCAACCTTAAGAGGGTCTACAGGAGACCCGTTCTTATAAAACCTGAAGTCGAGATGTGGCCCTGTTGACAGACCTGTACTTCCAACGTATCCTATTATATCTCCCTGTCTGACAAAACCACCGCTGACGATTCCTTCTTCAAAACGGCTGAGGTGAAGGTAGGCCGTTGAGTATACACTGTTATGTGTTATCTTTATCATTTTACCGTTGACATTATCGGACCGCATCTCTGCAATTCTTCCATCACCTATTGCATGTACGGGTGTGCCAACAGGAGCAGCATAGTCAACCCCATAGTGTGGTCTGCGTATTCTGAGAATAGGATGCATTCTTGATCCGGAAAAACGTGATGATATACGCGAAAAATGCAGCGGAGCTTTGAGGAATGCTTTCTGTAAACTGTTCCCGTCAGGGTCGAAGTAGATGCTCTTTCCATCCTGCAGGAAAGGGATTGCTGAAATTGTATTGCCTGCCCATGTGAACTGAGCTCCGTAAATATTGCCAATACCCATCGATACATCCTCAATAAAAAGTTCTTCATAAATAACTTTATAGCTGTCGCCTTTCTGCAGACCGAAGAAATCAACTGTCCAGGCAAAGATGTCCGATAAGGCAATGGCAAGAGAGGGATGATAACCTTCCATCATTATTGATTCCCACATTGATGTTTCAATTGTGCCGGAAGAATATTTTATTACCTTTTTTATCTCTTTCCGGTATGGTGTTATATTAAGAGAATCATTAAAGCTGAATATATAACAGATGGTAGGATCGTGTTCATAGACAAGATATCTGGCTCTGGCTGTGGAATCAGGTTCACAGAATACAGTATAGTGATTTCCTGATCTTATTTTTCTGACATCAAAGATCGTATCAAAATTTTTTGATACCTGATCTATTTCCTGCATACTGACTCCGTGTTCAATCAATATTTGAGACAGGAACCCGTTTCTTTTTATCTCACCCGTCACAAGATTGAAAGAATCTGCAGGAATACCGAAAAGCAATACCGGTTTACAGGTATCTACATGAGGTAAAGTATCAGCAGGCATTGATTCAGGCCCGTGTATTTCAACTATTCGTGAATTTTTGCAGGATACATTCAGCACTATTATCAGTATAAAAATTATCGCCGGCCCTTTTATCTTAGAATACATCAATCAGTTTGCTTATTTTTTCAGAACAATGTTAACAATACGCTGGGGTACAACAATTATTTTCACAACAGTACCTGTATCAAGCCATTTTTTCGCTCTTTCATCTCCGAGAACCCTTTTGGTTATCTCATCTTTGTCAAGATTAACGGGAAGCTCTATGGTAAATCTTAGTTTTCCGTTAAAAGAAACCGGATATTCAATAATGTCTTCTTTCAGGAGTTCTTCGTTAACTTCCGGCCAGGGCTCATGGGCTATGGATCTGTCATGACCATGTATCTGCCATAGTTCTTCTGCCAGATGAGGAGCAAAGGGAGATAGTATTTTAATAAAAATATTAACAGTCTCCCGGGTCACTTTCCCTTTTTTTACTGCCAGGTTAAGAAAGATCATCATTGCCGAGATGGCAGTATTAAACCTGAGGTTTTCAATATCGCCTTCCACCTTTCTGATGGCCTGATGCAGTCCTTTTAGGATAGCTTTGTCTTCTTCTTTCCCTGATGTTATATTCTCCTGATTCGAGAAGAATCTGAATGTTCTTGCGAGGAAATTAAATACCCCTTTGACCCCTTTGTCATCCCAGGGTTTGATAATATCCAGCGGTCCCATGAACATTTCATACAGTCGCAGTGAGTCTGCTCCGTATTTTTGTACTACATCGTCGGGATTCACCACATTCTTGAGTGATTTAGACATCTTGGCCACTATCTGTTTAAGAGGGGCTCCTGTTTCTTTGTTATAGTATTTCCCATTACGTTCTTCCACCAGATCGGCAGACACTTTAGCGCCCAGTTCATTTTCGTAAGCATAGGCAAGTATCATGCCCTGGTTGAACAATCTCTTATAAGGTTCATCGGTTGATACGATTCCGAGGTCGAAGAGAACCTTATGCCAGAAACGGCTGTAAAGAAGGTGAAGAACGGCATGTTCAGCTCCGCCTATATAAAGATCGACAGGCATCCAGTATTTTTCTTTTTCAGGATCAAAAATACGGGAATCATTTTCGGGGTCAATAAAGCGCAGATAATACCAGCATGAACCTGCCCACTGGGGCATGGTATTGGTTTCACGTCTCCCTTTGCGACCTGAACTGTCAGTAACAGTAAGCCATTCATCGGCATTTGCCAGTGGTGATTCTCCGGAGTCACCCGGGAGATATTTCTCAAGTTCAGGTAGCTTAAGGGGTAACTCATTTTCGTCCAGGAGTGTTATTTCCCCGTTTTCCCAGTGGATAACAGGGAAGGGTTCTCCCCAGTATCTTTGTCTGCTGAAGAGCCAGTCGCGCAATTTATAATTAACTTTTGCTTTTCCTGTTCCGGTTTTTTCAAGCCATTCAATCATTAGAGCGATGCCCGCCTCTTTATTCAGATTATTTATGTTGATCCCGGTATGCTCATCAGAAGAGTTTATGAATCGGCCATCTTCGGTCCAGCATTCTTTGCCTTCCCTTACTCTTGATTTTTGTTCAGGATCATCCACATCGGGATCCATTATACATATAACGGGCAGATTGAATTTTTCTGCAAACTCAAAGTCGCGTGTGTCGTGTGCAGGGACAGCCATAATGGCTCCTGTACCATAGCCTGTAAGGACATAATCGGCAACCCAGATGGGTATTCTTTTCCTGTTGACAGGATTAATGGCATAGCATCCGGTAAAGACACCGCTTTTCTCCCTGGCAAGATCCGTTCTGTCCAGTTCCGATTTCATTGAAGCTGCCCTGATATAATCAGCTACACTTTCCCTGTGTTCATCAGTGGTGATTTCTTTTGTGAGGGGATGTTCAGGAGCAATAACCATATATGTGGCACCAAACAAAGTATCGGGGCGGGTAGTAAAAACAGTAAGCTTACGGTCAAAGCCCTCAATGATGAAATCAACTTCAGCCCCTGTTGAACGGCCTATCCAGTTACGCTGCATCTCTTTTATCCCTTCAGGCCATTCGAGATCCTCAAAGCCTGACAGAAGCCTCTCGGCGTAAAGAGGGATTCTTAACATCCATTGCTTCAGATTTTTTTTCTCTACCTTATTGCCACATTTTTCATGCGATCCGTCATACAGTACTTCCTCATTGGAACATACTATTCTGCACTCAGGGCACCACCAGACAAGAGCGTTGTCATAATATGCAAGACGCTTTGAATCAACATATTTTGTTATCTCGTCCTTGCCCGATTTCCTTATGTTATCCGGTATTTCCAGTTCAGATACGGGTCGTCCTTTCTGAAGCTTTTCATCGAACCAGGTATTATATAGTTTTATAAAGATCCACTGTGTCCATTTAAAATATTTCGGATCAGTTGTATTTATTTCTCTTTCCCAGTCGTAACTCAGACCAAGAGATTTTATCTGTCTTCTGAAAGTGTCACAGTTTTTTCTTGTTGTTTCCGAAGGATGTGTTCCTGTCTGGATGGCATACTGTTCTGCAGGAAGTCCAAACGCATCCCATCCCATGGGGTGAAGAACATTATAGCCCTTCATCCTTTTGTATCTGGAATAAATATCGGTAGCAGTATAACCCTCGGGATGTCCTACATGAAGTCCGGCTCCGGAAGGATAAGGGAACATATCAAGCACATAACATTTCTTTGGGTTTGTAAGATCGTCAGGAGTGCGGAAGGTTTTATTCTCATCCCAGTATCTCTGCCATTTCTTTTCAATCTCTTCAAAATTGTAATCCATTCTTGTGTATATTATATATATAGTGTACTTTTTTCATAAATGGTTGACCCGGACATAACCAGGATACTTTACCGGGGAGGGGTCGTGCAGGTCATGCAGGTCATGCAGGTCATGCAGGTCGTTTTGTGATATGGTTACTGCCCGACGTGCAAGGCTGATCTCCTCTTATAAGTTTGCGAAAATATGAAATCTTTGGCAATTATATCTTTTTTAAACGTTCATGAAAAGCATTAAGTACAGATTATCAGAAAGAATTTCCGTCAGAATAGTTGTAAAACTGCTCTGATGGTTTTAATTTTGAGGCGTAATTATCCGGTATTCCGGATAAAGAAGAAAACTATCTTTATATTAAAATAAAGATGTATTTCTGTATCAAAAATATTGGTCCCGTAGTTCAATGGATAGAATGACAGATTCCGGTTCTGTTGGTTGAGCGTTCGAATCGCTCCGGGATCACAAATGG